>CAYWGU010000149.1:3631-5860 GCA_964457975.1 uncultured Spirochaetaceae bacterium
ATACATTGATTATCTTTACAAGTGACCATGGTGAATATCTTGGAGATCATTCAAGGATACAAAAAGGAATGCCTGGATATGATTGCATAACCCATGTTCCACTTATAATGTCTTATCTTAAGAAAATAGGAAAAAATATTGAAAGGGAAAGGCTAGTGGAATCAATTGATGTTAGCTCCACAATTCTTGATTATGCAGCAATTCAAACACCATTGGACATGATGGGAAAGAGCCTTATATCCTTGATAAATGATAAGAACTACTGTCACAGAGATGATGTTCTAACACAACATTTTACCCCTTATGGAAAAAGAGAAACTAGAATTAGGACAGATAAATTTTCCTATTATGCATCAAATGATAATAAAGAACTTCTCTTTGATCTAATAAAAGATCCAGATGAATTAAAAAATGTTTTAAAGGTTGATTCCTATGGTTCTGTTTTATCCTCAATGAGATATAAGATGGTTGTAAGGTTAATGGACTCTTCTTTTCCAAACAGAGAAATGGAAGCCGAATATTAAAAAGTTCTCCATCATATAATTTAATATTTCCAAATTATAGGAAAGCCTTTGAATTGCCTTGATTTGTTTGAAGGCTTAAAAACTTACTTCATACCTTAAATAGCTTCTATCATCATAAGAGATTTTATTATTTGAAAGTCCTTTTGTTGTTGCATATTTTCCAATCATAAGAGGGTCTTCCTTTAATATATTAAATAGTGTTTCTTCTGTTTTCCCCAATGTTTCTTCAATGACAGGGTACCCATCACTGGTAAGTATTATGGATGTAATATTTTCAGGAATTTTAATCACATGAATGTCTCTTTCCAAGGTCTTATATCCATCCATCACTCCATAGCAGAATTTTGTACCGTCATTGCGATTTTGATAGAGCTGTTGCTTGTTGATTAAAGGAATAATAACATCACGACCAACATCATTTTTTAGACATTCTTCGTAGGTCGCTCGTCCTTCGGCAATTGCAGTCTGAATTGTAAATACTCTAAGGTTTGTTGTAAGATTATCTATTTCCTTATTGTAGCAATAGAGTGTATCATTTAACCTTGCAGAGCAATCTCCAAGGAACCAAAGTTCATTTCTTTTTTTGTTTAGAATAACAGAGCTTGTGGTGATTCTGTCATGGAAGGTTTCTTCATGATCTTTGTACCAATTTTGAAATATTTCCTCCAAATCGGAAATAGCTTCTTTGAATGTAATGTCAGTATTGGCTGCTTTAAAGTAATTTACAACAAGCATTGAAGCAGTTTTTCCTGGGCTAAATCCATCAATGAGTGTTCCTGTTATTGTGGTTGCTCCATCCGATACTACTCCATAATAAGAATTATCAAATATTGAATCTTCATTTTGCGTATCGCATCCATTTATTAATTTTGAAATGGTAAATTGCTCTATAAATTTGTACATGTATTTCCTATCTTCGTTTGTTATTGGTTTGCTTATTATAATTTGCTAAATGTTTTATCACCATTAATATCACCAATAAAAGGGATAATTATGGTTTGTTCAAAGAAGGAGTTTCCTTCATCTTGAATTGAATAGAATGTGAATGAATTATTTGATGGATACAATATATCTAATCTTTTCTTTATGTTTATTAATCCAATTCGATTCGGAAGTTTGATGGATTTATAATTCTTATCTTCATCCAATAATTTGGTAAGTTTCACCTTATCAACACCCTTACCATTATCATGCAGTGTTATTATTAATTTATCATCTTTTTTTGTAATTGATAAGCGAATAATTCCTTTTCTCTCCAATCCTATCAATCCATGTTTGATTGAATTTTCAATTAGAGGTTGAATTAATAAAGTCGGTATCCTCTGCTTTAATATTGATTCATCAATATCTTTAATGAAGGTGATGGTATCTTCATACCTTACCTTCATAATATAGATATAAGCTTCAATATTGTTGACTTCTTTTTCAATCTCAATAAAGGTACCCTTGTTGGTTAAATTGTCTTTGGTAATGGTAAGTAAGGCATCACTTAAAAGTCGTGTTTCCTTGTTTTGCTCCATCTTTGCCATTCTTTTTATCATTTCAAGGGTATTACACATAAATATAGGGTTTATTTGGAACCTCAAGGCTGCTATTTCACTGGTAAGTTTATTGTTATAGGATGCTGCCATTTCTTTGTTTAAGTCAGCCAATTTATCATTCATTACATTGAAGCCATAGGCAAGACTTTCAAATTCATCAAAGT
>CAYWGU010000150.1:0-5829 GCA_964457975.1 uncultured Spirochaetaceae bacterium
TCTGTTTTATTCAAACCGACATTCAAACCGACATTCAAACCGACATTCAAACCGACATTTTTCTTTTCAATTTTTGATAAAACTTCAGTATCAAAAAGAATAGCACACCGAATATAATTACTTTCTATCTCAAAAACATCACGACCATATTTATTTATAATTGTTGGAATACCATGACCGGTATGTTCTGTGAGACCCATATTTAAAAATATTCTCATCAAAGTGGTATTTCTAGGATTACCAATTCCATCATAAAATTGTTTTTTAGACATTCCGTTTGGTAATCCACCATGAGAAATAATTTCTAAACGATTATGAAAAATCGAAATTTGAGGTTCTGTTTTTGTCCAATCATTATGAACGGAAGCATTTAAAATTGCTTCATTAACACAATTGTACGTGGTAAGATGTTTTGCGTAAGAAAGTGTAAAGCTACAGGGGTGCATATCATTCTGGTGGATTGAACTACATGGACAATCAACTATTTAAAGAATGATATCCGGAATATTCCAATATGGGATTTTCACAATTTAGGAGTTGCTTGGTAAGTATTGGGTTACAACAATAAAAGATTTAAGTATTAAAGATGCAAAGAGGTTTTGGTGTTTTTGGTGCAAATACATATATAACATAAGGTATGAGACAAATACAACAAGAACATACCTATCAGAAGAAAAATGCATCCCTTATAAGAGTAAATCTTTATTTTGCTTCAATTAGCAATGATATTCATGATAAGTCATTGAGCTTTCAATGTGATATCAATTCACTTTTAGAGGATCTTATTACATCAAACACAGAATGACTAAAAATACTCCATACATCTTGGAGTATTTTTTATACACTTTCAGAAAATCAAATTTAAAACAGTTCTCAACACACAGAATGACATAATGTTTGAATCTAATATATTAATTCATAGCTTGTATTAGGACCAGCTGAAATCTTCTTAAACAACCCTTTATTTATTAAATCATTAAGATCTCTTGTAGCAGTATCATGACTACAACTGCATATCTTTGCCCATTTTTTTGTGGTAATTTTGCCTCTCCACTCATCTATAATTTTCCCAATCATTAATAATTGATTTTTATTAAGGGAATAAGAATTTGCCTTTCTAAAAAACTTTTCATTTTTTATTGTAACATTGACATTATCTGTAACTTTAATGATAGATCTATTTAAACAATCAAGGTACCAAATAATCCATTCAGTAATATCCAAACAGCTATTGGTCTGTGCTTTGTTTATTTCCCTATAATATTCTTTTTGCTCTAATTTGATTTGTGCTGAAATTGAATAAAAGGAATAGCCCTTATTATTTTGATATAACACAAAATTTGATATAGCTCTAGCAAGACGGCCATTACCATCTTCAAAGGGATGTATTGTAGCAAACCATAAATGAGCTATCGCACTTTTAACAAATTTCGAATAATCCATATCATTATTTACAAAGGAGAAAAACTTTTCCATTTCACCATCAGTTGATTCATTTGGTACAGCTGTATAAACAACTTTCTCCTTTCCATATTCTCCAGCTATTACATCTATAGGATTTTCTCTATATTGTCCTTTTTTTATAGGTAAGCCACCACTCTTGGAATTAGGAAACATCTTTGAATGCCAATCAAAAAGTCTACTTGAATCTAAAGTTTTAATTTCTCCATCAATTGCATCTAAAGTTATTTCAACAATTCCATCTATATGTGATGAATGCTTTCTATTGATAGCGTCTTCAATATTTAGTTTTCTGCAAACAGAAGAATATACAGTTAATTTATCCAGATTTTCATCTTCAATTTTCCAAGACTTCTCTATTTCAGTACTAATAATTTTTGCATGATGTTTCAGCATGTATTCTTTTTCAAAAGAGCTCAGTACCCCTTTAAGAAATCCTTCATTATAAAATACTTCATTGTCTTTTAACGATATTACTGATCTGTCCCAATAAAAATTAGGCCATTCTTTATTTCCCCAAATATAATCTTTCATATTTTTATATTAAACTACAAATATTTGAAAATCAAGCCTATATACGCAATATTACTATACATTTGCGTAGTTTGTCTAATTCTATGTACGCACTAATACCAACAAACAATATAATATATATCCTATTTTCATTATGAAGTTATTATACTTCCAGCATGTTTCAAATTATGAATTGGTGTTTGTACTGTAATTTTATGATTTAATTTTATTTACTGTTCCTTCTGCTAGCCCATAACTGCATAATTATAGAAATTCCCCAAAGAATGGAAAGAACCATTTTTAGATTAACATATGGTGCATTTCCCGTGCAATAATCAGCAACAACCTTAATGGATTACTATCAGATTCGAAGTATAGTAATTTAAATCTATTCAAAATCTCATATTATTTATCAATAACGATATTCTTTATACTGCTCTCTATTTTTCCAACAAAATATTCCATAGCTTTACCGTGTAATAGATAGGCATATGACTTTCAATATCAGGAGTTAGTTCGTCATCGACTTCTTCCAAGTATGCAGTCCAGTCCTTTAAACTCTTTTTCATATGATGCCTTATCTGTTTTATATTTTGCTCGAATTCATTAAAATATTTGGGTAATACTTTCCATGATTCAGCTATCTCTAATTCTCTCTTATTCTCAGCACTTCTTATTTCATTTTCATCAAAATTCCCATTCCAGTTATTTAGACTATTTCTTTTAGATAAGGGAGCACCGTTTTTATCAAGATAAATTAACTCGCCTGACTCCACAAAATTAAATTCGATATTTGGTATTTTAGGGGGTAAAAGTGGTATAGGATCTCCAGCGTTTTCAATTCTAAAAAAAGGACGGTTGTTTATAAGTTTATTAAACTCATCATCACCAACTCTTGGTGCACCGTATATATATAAACCTGTAGCCTCCGGAATTCGTGCAAAACAGAGAGTTGCTAACGCTCCTCCAAGACTATGTCCGCAGATCCATATAGGTCTATCAAATGACTCAGAAATTAATTTTTCAATATAAAGCCTAAGACCAGTGTGATGTTTAGGATTCTTCTTAATATACTCTTCATCTTTCTCTTCCCAAACTTCTTCTAATGCATCTAAAAACCCACTATGTACAGTTCCCCCCTGTTGAAACGGTACAGGGATGGTATTTAAATCAGAAGCTAGTTCATGAAAAAAAGATAAGCTGCTGGTCTCTGTTCCCCTAAAGGATATAATTACAGAATTTTTAGATGATGCAACCATACACTCTGTGCCAGGTCCATTAAAGAATTTAAACACAGGGAAATTTGCTATTTTAAAAGCCATTCTGACAAATTCAGGGTGACAGTATGCTAAAAATGATGCTTCAGATAACCACCAGGCATTTACTTTAGAGTAACTTAATTCGTGAGGTGAAAAGGGAAATTTTTCAATATTGTTAAAATAGGAGTAGTCCATATTTGGTACGTCTATTTCATCTTTCAAAGGATTTGGTATAGCTTTTTTTAGAAGTTTCATAGTATCTCCATTAGAACAAATTACACAGTATCAGTTATCAATACCATAACAGTATCTGCCAGTATTCTTGCCATTTCATCATGTTTAATTTCTGTATAATTTCCTACAGACCAATACCCCTCAAAATAAGGTAACAAAAGAGCAGATCCTTTTTTTAAACCTTCAGAGGTTGAGGATACTCCCAAAATAATTTCTAATGCATGAGTAAGCAGATTAAACAATTCTCCATAAAATAACTTTAAAGATGTCTCCATTCCTTCCAATTCTGCAAAGGAAAAAAGAGCAATAAAAAACTTGTCATCATCTTGAACAGTATCTGAAAGGACACTTCTTATAAAACTTTCAAGTCCATCACGCCCCTTAGGACAACTTTTTAAATAGTTATATAGCTCAATTTTATATACCTGAATATAGTTTTCAAGTATGCCATTAATCAAATCCGTTTTAGTTTTATAATAATACTGAAGATTTCCCAAACTCATAGACGCTTGCAAGGCAACCTTTCTCATTGAAAACTGACTACTTCCCTCTTTGCTTAAAAGTTCATGAGCAACGTTAATAATATTCTCTTTTTTTTGAAATCATAGCCATATAATATAGGACTTGACACTTTAGGTCAACTGACCTATTCTACCTTTAGGTCACATGACCTAAAGAGGCATAAATGAATTTTCAAATAACTAATTACAATAAAAAGTACTTTAACCAAAGTGTTAAACTAATGAGTGATACATGGGACTTTAACAAACTATTTGTAGGATTAAAGAAGAAAAACATGATAAATGAACTATATTTTAAGCTCTCAATAATAGACTCTAATTACAATCAAGTCATTATTGATGAGGATGAAAATGTTTGTGGGTTCATTTTTGGAAAGATAGATAAAAAACCACAATCAAAATTAAAAATACTACTAAACTCCTTTTTAACTATCTGCAAAGTTTTATTCAACTTAGTTATTGGAAATTTAGGTAATCGTACAAAAGCTATAAATATTATTAAACAATTTATTAATATAGACAAAGATTTAACAGTATCCCGTAATAAAAATGATGCATATGTGAATCTATTTTTTGTCGGTTCCTCATTAAGAGGATTAGGTTACGGAAAAAAACTAATGAGTAGTTATGAGGAAGTTGCTAAAAAATTGGACTGCAACCGTCTATATCTATATACAGACAAGGGTTGTAACTATGGATATTATGACCATAGTGGATTTAAGCGAATTATAGAGATATCATCGCCAGTTTTGGAAGGTTTTGGTGATGAGCCTAATGGCTTTACATATACAAAACAATTATAGAAAAATCGAATATCGCAGCTAAATGACCAAATAAAATTTTAACAGATAAAGATTAAACAAAAATTTGTTTATCTAATGTAGTTCTAAATATCACCTTTAAATGATTCCAACAAAAAAAAATAATTGTCTTGCTATAGGTTCATTTGTCATTCTATTTGTTATGTATTTAGTAAAGACATATAAGTAACCAGAATAGTTAAAATAGTTTGAGCCACTCCTTTTGTTCCTACTTCTAATTCTAATTGCCATATATAATATGATTTACTAAGAACTCTACTATCTTAACAACAGCAAAAGTGAAACGGATTTCTCAATAAAAACTTGTCAAAACAATGAAATGAAGTTAAAATAGTAAAATAACATTGTTTGTCCAAGCTACTATGTTCAATCAATATATAGAGTTTTGATATATGATAAAAAGGAGAAACTTCTTCTTATTTAGATATTTGAAAATATTTAAATTTTAAATACTAATAAGAAAAGTTTTAAATAGATTTATGAGAAATTTTAGAAAGGTTCCTGTTTATTTTGCAGTATTTGCAGTTTCTTTTTTATTGTGTTTATTTCTTTCTTTTTCCGTTGATAAAAACTATGCCAATTTAAAAATCAAATTAGAAAAAGAGGCCAATGCAACGGTCAATACTAAGGTTAACTCAATGATTTTAAAAATCAATACCTATAGAAAGTATAATGATGAAGAATCTGTAAAAGGAATAGTTCATGATACTCTAATTCGCAATTCTGATTCTGAAAATGAATATATATGGATAAATGAAATAGTTAACTGGAATGGTGGTGATAATTATGCATTCCGTTTTGTTAATCCGAATTTTCCTGAAACAGAAGGGGAAATGATATCAACAACATTGAAAGATATTCCTAGATGTCATCCCTATTTGGCAGAACTTGAAGGGATAAAAAAAAATGGAGAGATATATTACCAGTTTTATTTCAAAAACTATTTGAATAATGATATTGAAGTAAAGTATTCCTATGCAAAGTTATATAAAGATTATAATTGGATAATTGGATGTGGCA
>CAYWGU010000151.1:0-5819 GCA_964457975.1 uncultured Spirochaetaceae bacterium
AAAATATTAAAAAAAATTATTTCGATTTAGCTATTATTATTAGAAGGTACTATTTAAATATGGTGCTATTTCATGAATATTGGCTTTGTGTTGTTAACAAAAGCTAAAGGTGGGCAAAATGCCATAGAGGTAGTTTCTCCATCAATAATTATTATTTCGTGTCGTTGAGCTGTCATTGATTTTTAATTAAAATGTTCTCTATTATCAATACTCTTGTAAATAGGATCAAATAAAAAGTACTTTATTATCTTATTTAACCTATTTGTATTCGACAGAATCTTACTAATTGACGGTGCAATACAATAATATATTTTTATTAAATATCTACCAATAATAGACTTATTTAAAACATTATCTCTATATTCCTTAAAGGCAATTACTTCTGGCGAGAATGAATCTCCATATACAGTAGTGGCAATATAACAACTTGATTTTCTTTGAAATTGGTCATAAATCTGATTAACAATCCTATCTACTTCTAATACTTTCGATGAAATATTACTGTCCCCTATTGCCATTTCTGAGAAAGTATGGCTTAGTCTTTTACAAGCCTCAATTTTAGATTTCTCATAATAATATAAATCTTTATTTTTTCTAAAATCTGATGTTTGTAGCAAAAGACGTGTTCTAGAAGTAGCCCACCTGATATGTCCAGATCCGATAAAAGCGACAACTTCACTTAAATCAATATAATCTGTGGAATGATGACCATTTTTTAATCCAATCCAATTCAAATCATATTTTACAGATTCAAGAAAATCATATGCAATTTGATGTCCATTATTAGATAACTCTTGGACAAATTGAGGATCATTCATTTTCTCCTGAATGCTTTTCACATTTTTTTCTATTCTCGCTTTACATTCTTTTATGCTTGGTTCCATTTATTATAGTTTATGGTTATTCCATTAATTTAAAAGGCCATATCATCGCTCCATCCAAATGACATACCTCTTCTTTGTAGCCTTCCGCATTTAATACAAATACGTCTAAACTCATCTTTTGGGTCAATTCTCCATTTGTGAAATAAACAACTTCTAAATCTATGACCACAATAACAGATTCCTCCATTATGGTTTGTTGAATTGCATTTGGGGCAAATGTGTACCATATTATTTTTGTTTATACCTATTACCATTGGGTGATTAAAAAAAGCGTAGGAATCCCATATCCAACTGAGAGGCATCGCCAAACACCTACGCACCAAATAAGTTCATCCCACGCCGAAGCATGAGCGACTTACTTTTATCTTGGTACGTTATTAAATTGGCGATTTTACTCAGTCAAGTTTAAAAGCTTCGCTATTTTTATTATCTATTTTCTATACCTATTCTTATAATTTTTAATTAATAATTTGTTATTAAATATTTCCATATAAAGATATTATTTTTTGCAATTTAGTTGGACAAAATATATGTATTGTGTACTTCTGCTGCTGTATATAAACATGCTTTTCAGTGTTATAAGTCATGTTAATTAACTCTAGCAGAACCACAAATATATAAAATAAATCGATATGTTTTGGTTTGTTGTTGAAATGTATTTTGGGGAGTGAGGCTTAGAGGTGGAGTGAAGCACCTCAACAGCCTATTAAAACAGCATTAGAACAATGCCTTTCAGGCTTGCACATATCTATTTAGCCACTATCTTAATTAATATGATATACTAACCAGCTATTAAACGATGGAATTTCTATAATAATTTTGCTATGGGGATCTTTACCACTACAATCAATTCAGAGGGGTCTGATAGCTGTTCTAATGAACTTTAATAGATAAGTATCCTATAGTGTCGAATGAGGGTATGAATCGCTTAAAACGTCTTAAACACGATTTGTTTAATAGTAATATACATTCTTATTGCATTTCTCGTATACTCTATTTTTAGCCTTACCGTATTCCCATTTATTGCGTTTCTCGTTTTAAATGTACAATCAAAATAGTGGTTGAGTTATAGTTAGTGTCCAAAGATATGATAAATGATTTATACTATAATAGTTGTGCTGAATATTTCCAACCCTTATCCGTAGAGGCCTCTCCTTTCCCTATTTCCCACTACGATGTTGTTAATTATGATGAAATGTCATCTTTACTCTACACACTTTCTGCCAAATGCACTACTTTATTTTTTGTTGGGCGCTTTAATTTTTTTCTAGAAACATATTGTAGTAAGTTTTCTTTCCTTTTCTGGAAGAATATACACCAGATAAAATAATTTCACTCTGAGATGCAAAAATGATAGTGAATTCATTTACCTTGTTAATATTTTTAGAGTTCAATTTCAATTTAGGAAAATTATTTTCGAGAAAAATCATTTCATTAGTAATGTTAAATGATTCCGTTTTATGGTAAAAAGGGTCGATATTATATCTATTAACTTGTAAAACATATATTTTTTTTACATTATACTTACCATAATTTATTTCATGTTTATAAACTTTCTTTGAAGTATAACATACTGCAGATATAGTCACACTTGGTGCTTTTGATGAATATAAACCTGATACTGCTTCTTCTGTATTTTGATTAACAATATAACAAACATTTCCTCCAAGCATTGCAGTTTCAATTTTTACCTTATTGTAAGTTCGACTTTGTAATTTCCCTAGACTCGACATAGTTGTATTGCCTCTTGCTTTTGCTCCAATATTATCAATCTTCATTAGACCATTTACTTCAGATTCAATATTAGAAATTTGTACATTTTCCCAATCAAGACAACTTTTCACATTTATTAAATTTAGAGCAGGTGCGAATTCTTGAGTACGACCTGAACTGAATTTAATTTTTATAACCGAATTCTTTCCAATACTATTTGTGAATCCTTCTCCTGGATACGTGAACTTAATAGTTGATTCATTAATTTCAGTCACATTAACAGTTAAGATTTCACCATTCATTTTGAAAATTGTATCAACTGTTTGTGAGTAACATTCTATTGATACTAGTGATACTAGTAGAATTGAGAATAAGAGTATTTTTTTCATTTTGTAAAAATTAATTTTATGTGTTTTTTTCAGTCTGTTTATTGCGTACAACGTTGTGTATAGGTAATATTATCTTTATTTCTTCATTACCCAAACTCTTAAAGGTACGTTTATTACCCCATATTGGCATGTATTGTGTACCTTTATCTTGTTTGTGGTAGGAGTCTTTTTAGTGTTGCGCTATAGCTGGTCTCAAAGATAAGAAATATTAGTCATATTAAAGCTCAGTGCATATAAAAGCTTATCTATCTTCCGATAGAATATCATCTAATAATGTTCTAATAGCAAAAATTAACTTTTTCTTTTGCAATGATTATATCATTAACCAGCTTAATATCAAAAGGAGACATTCTATTTATCCTATAGGTACACCTAAAAATACCTTTTAAATTCCGATATTCATACCATATTATTTGATAACAATTATGTTCTTTAGTTACTACAGGAATTAATGAAGATTTATTAAAATTATTTATAACTTTTTTAGATGATTTTTTATTGATATGTTCTATCAACTCATCCATTTTCTTTAATGAAGTAATAACATATTTCAAGGAATATTTAGAGTGCCAGAAAAGCGCAAATAGATCACCCACCTCTAAAAAAAATAAATATTGTAAAAATCCATATTCACTATCTTGTGGAATAATAAAGTGTCGGATATCAGTTTCTTTAAAAAAAGCTTTAAAGTACTCTCTTTTTTTCTGAATGAAGTCATCACCCTTTCCTATACTATCAGGTAGTTTGTCAAATTTTCCCCGAATTCTTCTGCTGTAGTTAGCAATATATTCATATGCTTTGTCTAAGTTTTGACCTTTTTTTAACCCGCATAAAAAAGGTCCTCCATCCGTACTATCATGAAAATATAAAGCATCTATTCTGATACCAGAATGAATGTATATCTTGTCAAAAAACCCAACATATGTACTGATATTAAATGTACAAGGGTCAAAAACTACATAATCATTCACACAAATAGTTTCTACTTTTTGTTGATATGATTGTACTTTCTGAATAAATTCACAATAATTCATAAAATTCTTGTCATTTTATAACCCTTTTTGCCTAGCACCTATGTTAAAGCGAATTTATAAACTATTATAGATAAACCGTAATTAAGTCTGTTTATTTCTGAGTTATAGTTAGTTTTCAAAGGTAAGAAATATCAGCACATCTTTTACCTTGGTGCTAGAAAAACTGGCAATATCTTCAGTTATGGACTATAACACCTACCGTTTATTTTAGATTATCAAATCTAATAATCTATATCGCAGAAGCCTCGCAAAGCATTAGCCATTACAGATTTACAAATATTCAGATTATCAATTCTTTAATGTTGCATTTATAAATAATCTAAAAAAAGAGGAACATCTTTTTTCCTCCTACTGGGGGGGGTAAGATATTCCTCATAATAATATTAATTTTTAATTGTTGCAATTGCCTGATGTAATATATTACCTAATCGCAAATCTTCTTTTTCAACTGCCTTATACAGTCCATAATCAAGTTTTTTAGTTAACAAATGAGGCATAACTTCTTCTAACGTTTTAATTAGATTTTCATCTTGATCTGACATACTCCATCTTTCAATTGAATTATCTTTGGTGAAATTCAGTATTACATTTTTAATATAATTGAAAGTATTCTTGCTGTTTTCATTCTGTATTAATTCATTAATAATATTTTCATCGAATATCTCTGAAGTATCATTTTGAAAGTCATCAGACTTTGTTAGTAATATAGTCTCTTTAATTGGTCTCTTAATATGGTCTGTTCGTACGTCTTTTAAGGACGTCCTTGTCACGTCTATTATAGACCTACTGGAGGTGTCCAATATGGACGTAGTGCTTTTTTCATCTTTCTTTAAATTAATAATGTTGTCATTTTTAGTACTACTTTTCAGATAATACATTTGATAGATGGTTGTATGATTCGATCTTAGATTCCGCTTAAGCCAATTTGCTTCTTCGAGGCTTTTAATTGCCTTTTGAGTATTTCTGTAGGTCATTCCAACTCCTTCACTGATTGATGTAACTGAAGGAAAGCATTTCCCTTTATTATCTGCATACCCAACTAACTCACAATACACTTTAAACTCGGTACCAGACATATATTTAGCCGTACCTCTTGGTATAATACCATACCCACTTTTAGGTGGTCTTTCACTAAGTTTTTCTTTTGAGATTTTACTTCTCATATATTTAATAATTAAAATTGTGGTAAGCAATGTGCAATACCACATAATAATATCAACTACTATAAATATATATTATACTGAAAGCTTTGTGGAAAGCAACTGGACAACATACAAGTCCTGATAGATGACATTAATTCTACAATTACTACCCTAGTTGCTTACTTTTTTTGAAATGTCCTCTAAACTCTGTACTTGTACTCCTTTACTTGAAAGGGTAAATTGTATTTATCTCCACGCATTATACGGAATTAATTAGCATTTGTCAAGTAAAACTTCAATTATTTTCACATTATTTCACATACCCCTCTTATTCAGTATTTTAAAAACCTAATTATTTTGCTATAATTCTCATGTATCTTCTAATTACCAATAAATAGTTACTGGATGGCACTGATTACTTGCGCTATCTTTGTTAATTAATTTGCTTACTCAGGTTTGCTACAATTAATTGTCTCATTCTTAATATTAGTGATGAACATTTATGCAAATAAGGGGTCTAAATGCTCTGTACGGATTGTTGTCTTGCGTTGAAATACTATGAATCCATCTTGTATATTATCGTCTCTGAGCCCATATAAATAAATCGTAGTTGCCACACCTACTAAGTATGAAAATAGCCATAAATCGTTAGCATAC
>CAYWGU010000152.1:0-5781 GCA_964457975.1 uncultured Spirochaetaceae bacterium
CATTTGTGGACGAAATGGTAGTGATTAACACAACTTTTGTATTGGAAAAATTCCTAGTCAATATTTTTCCCCATAAAAACGTCTTTATTTCTACATTTAAATGCAGAGAGAATGTTACAATTTATATACTAAGCTAAACAAATATTAATAGCCTTGGCTCTCGTTGTCAATATGATATGGTAAGTGGATGATAAGACATGTCGATTTTCCTTTCCCCTCTCCCCTAGCCTCTTGCCAGGAAAGACTTCGCTGATTTTACTCATTACTTATGCCGGCTAACCCTTTCTATTTTCCTGCCTTCTCAAATTTTTAAGATCCATTTTGTGAGATCCTCGCTCGGACCCTGGAACCGTCACAGCTCCCTTTCTCTTAGAAAAAAAGAAAAAAGTAAGAGATAACGGTATTCGGCTATGCCTCATGGTTATTTAACCAGGATTTTCCATAAATTTAGCCTAACGATTAAAATGGAGGCCAATGTGGTACAACCCGCCCCGCTCAAAAGACTACGCCATAAAGCCACTTTGTTATTTATTGCGTTTCCTTTTTTCCTTATTTACTCTTATAGGCTGCACTTCACGTAAAATTGCTGGTTTACAGCATTATATTATTATTCATTTAAAAATTTATTATTATGATCGTAACAATTTTTACAGGCAACATCGGCTCAGTGAAGCCAGTTGCACAGGTTGGTGATTCTAAAGTTCTTAACTTTAACGTGGCTGCTGATAAACACTTCACAGCGAAAAATGGTGACAAGGTCACTGAGACTACATGGTTCGAGTGTGCTCTATGGAACCGTGAAAAAGTCTTCCCTTTCCTTAAAGTAGGAATGCAAGTTACCATACAGGGGGACATTTCAGCAAGGGCTTACATCGACAAAGAAGATGATAAAAAAGCAATTGCAGTTCTTACTTGTAATGTTGATACAGTTGAGTTTCAAAGTAAAGCAAAAACTGAAGAGAAATAAATTAAGGGGGTAATACCCCCTTTTTTTATGGTTAAACCTTAAAAAAATGTGATGCCCATGAAAAATGATTCTCAGGGGCTTTTTTTAATCTATTGTCACTTCTGGGTGTGATTCCCTTAAAAGCTTAATAGCATCGCTAAGGGACCCCTTAAAGGATATTTAGAGTTATTATGTGTCTTGTGTCTTGTACAGGAATTTGGTTTCTTAAACCTCTGCCATGGCAACTGTTTTAAGATTATTTTATAATTTCATTATTAATTTGCTCGTGTATAATATTAATAATTCTATATTTGCAATAGCAACATGTCAACAAAGCAACATGTCAACATAACAACAAACGGATATCTATAATTGTGATGAATATTATTAGTATAATTAATAACAAAGGAGGGGTTGGAAAAACTACCATTACCCAGAACCTTGGCGTCTGCATGGCAAAAAATGGATATAAAACCGCTGTCATCGATTTTGATGCCCAGGCAAACCTGAGCTATTCAATCAAGCATACCCTGAATAAGGACTTAGGTAGTTTGTTGTTAAAGAAAGCTCCGATTACGATTGAGGACTTTTCTATTACGGAATATAAAAACCTATACATTCTACCGAATGAAAAAGATATTAACAGCGCTCTTTTTGGACGCATGAGTCCGACTGACCAGTTGTTTGCCCTCAAAAATATTCTCAAAGACCTTAATACTTTTGATTTTATCTTTATCGATACCGCCCCCAATCTTGATACTCCGACTTTTAATGCTTTGATTGCAAGCAATCATGTGCTTATACCAGTTGAATATGATATCTTCTCAGCTATTGGCATAGCCGTGCTTTATGACAACATAAATTCAGCGAAGCAGGTAAATGCTAATCTAAATGTCTTAGGGGTTATCACAACCAAGGTTCATAAAGGGCGAAAGATTAACAAGGAGATGCAAGCGCCTCTTATCAAACATTTCAAAGAAGTAGTGTTTAAGGCCTCTATCAGAACTAACGAAAAATTTAAACAAGCGCAGGCAGAACAGACCGATATTTTCACTTTTGAATCCACTTTCTCTGAAAAACGAGGGAGCGAGGATATGGAAAAATTTAGCAAAGAATTAATTAAAAGACTTAGAAAAAGCAATTAATATGAAAAATGCATTTGAGAGTACCTTTAGCCAGGTTAAAGAAAACAAACCAAAGACTGTTGACAGCGCGACAAGTCAACAACCAGAGACTGACGATAAGGACAATGTAATGTCAACAAAACAACATGTTGCTAAGGTGACAAGACAACATAGCAACAAGTCAACAATCAAAATGAGTCATGAGGATATGAATGTAGCCGAACTGGAACGGAAAACATTCTATTTAAAACCGGAACTGGCAGATATATTTAAATACGCTAAGTTCAAAATGAAGCTAGGAGAAAGCCAAATGGCAAACATAGCCTTTGAGATCTACTTTGATAAGCAATTCGGGAAAAACTGGCGTACCTTACTTAAATAGCATCGCAAAATGAAAGAGCCCGTGAAAATCCCCCAGGTTACTAAAAAGAAAGAAAAAATACTTATGCTTCCTGCTTTTAAGGATTACATTTATCAGCCAAACCGTGTCACAAATGCTATTTATGAGTATTCTTTAACCCAGGAAAAAAATTTTAACGCTGTTATGTATTATCTTCAAGATGCAATAAAAATAAGCAGAAAAGGAGAGGATTACACACAGCTGGCATTATTTACAGATTTTCATGATTCTCATTTTATCAAATTTAATATCCCTTTAAAAGAATTATCTATACCACAGAACTACGAGCATGTTAAAAAAGCTGTTAAAAAATTGGCTTCTATTGTAATAGAATTCCCATATAGAGACATAGTTACAAAGGAAAAGTATATACGTTATCAAGGCTTACTAAACGCGAATGTTCCCGTGAAAAACAATCGTTCCAGCTATATAGAGGTGGAGATTGATAAAAGAATAGCGAAGATTTTAATTGACATCGAGCAAAACCAATTCGGCCAGCCTATTAATTATACTCGTTTCTTATACAGCATCGCTCAAAGCGCAAAAAACAAATACACTTCACGGGTATACAAGCTAATCTGCAGTTGGAGAAAAAAAGGAGGGTTTGTAATCTCCCTGGATAGTTTTAGAGAACAAATGGGAATGGATTCAAAATACAAGTACTATAACGACATTAAAAAGCATATTCTTGTTCCTGTTCAGGAAGAACTTTTCGAGAAGGCCGACTGTTGGTTTAATTGCAACTCGGAGGATTTTATAACAAAAAAAGGCAATACGGTCACTCATTTAAACTTCAAGGTGATCACTCCAGAACTAATAAAAGAGGATAGCGAGAAAAAAGATTATGTTTTTTATCTTCTCCGGACACACTTTAAATTCGAAGATAAACATATAGAACAACTTACTCCTATATTCAACCAGGCTTCAATTAACGACATATTATTAAAGATCATGCAATTAAACGATCTCTATTCTAAAGATGCTACAAAAATTATTGATATAACAAACTACGTTTTGAAATCTATACTTAATGAATTTGGAAATCCTTTGAAGTTTTAGTTATAATTTTCTCTGACTTATATACAGGCTGTTATAATTTTCTCCGATTTGATGTTATAATTTTCTCCGAATCGTGTTATAATTTTCTCCGAGTACTGTTATATATCTTTCCGACTTAAAGTGCGCAAACACCTCATAATAAGCTGTTTTAACAGTGCTACAAACTATCAAATGATTAAACAAATTTTAATCAAACAAATTTTTAAAGGTATTTTTAAGGATAAAAATGTATTTCTCTGCGAAATAATGACATTTTGTCAGGAAAAAATGAAATTTGAAAGAA
The DNA here is from genome assembly GCA_964457975.1 of uncultured Spirochaetaceae bacterium. Taxonomy (GTDB): domain Bacteria; phylum Spirochaetota; class Spirochaetia; order Sphaerochaetales; family Sphaerochaetaceae; genus Pleomorphochaeta. The sequence goes on from CAYWGU010000152.1 coordinate 3,813, forward strand.
AAATCATTTAAATCAAACTATAAACATAGGGGCGGGACTCAAAATGTTATATTTTTCTCCGAGTTCTCTTTTATATAACAAAGTATCAAACACTTACAAAACGTATTTTTTTTATATAACTATACAGCTGATCACCTTGACAAAAAAGCCCTCTCAATCATTCTACAATTCCATATATGTGCTATGTGCCTGTCAACCTCTAAAATATAGCATTCCAGAGGAGATATCTTTTACAAAAAAAGACTATTAAAATTATCCGCTTTATTAACACATTATTATCTAATGACATATAAATCAAAATACTTGTATGCTCCGCACAGTTTTTTCTTTTTAAGAAGTTTTTAAAGGAAAAAACATAGATTAAAATTTTTTTCAATACAAATAAGGTGTTAGTCACTACCATTTCGGCGCAAAAACCCAACCGAAATGATTGTTTATACATTTTTGCTCCCCCAGCAAAAATGAAGAAAAGAATATGACGGCATTTATGCCAGTGCTCCACGGCTGAAGACATTCTCCAGGTCAAAGAAATGCCGTCATAAATGTAAAATTGTTTGAAAATAGTTGTTAAAATATTTGGATATTACCGTATACGGTTGTATATTTAAGTATGTTAAAAGGTTGACATACAGTGTTTATAGTTTAACATGGAACCATATAAGATAAAATGAATCTCCTCGCAGCAAGCTGACGAGGAGATTCATTTTTTGCCAACGCGCTTTCGTTTTTGCAAAACGAGTTGAGGATTAAAAAAAGGGGTTAAGAAAGAAGATTTTGTAATTGTGTTATTAAAAATAGGATTGGGATTTTATTTCTTATCCTATTTTTTCTATTTTACAGCTATTATGATCCGTTAATAAAACACAGTAAAAACACAAAGAGACACAGTATATAACGCAGTAATTCAATCTATTAACATTATTGCAAAATTGTTAATAGATATTTCTGTGTTTTATTTTAGTTTTATTGTGTTTTTATTTCTAACTTTGAAGAATAAAATTTAACACAATGGAACATATGGAATTGGTAGAACAGCTGCAATTAAGAGAAGAAGAACTAATAAAAGAACTTAGTGCTATTCAAACATTAATTGGTGTATATAATAAAAATAATACTACAACAGAAACTACATCAATTGAGGAACATCCTATTGTAATAGATGGTAATAAAATACCTCCTAAAGGTAGTATGGGCTGGGAAAACTACGCAATATTGGTACTACGAAGGATAGGAGGAAAGGCTAAAGCATCGGAAGTTACAGTCGCTGCGGTAAAAGCGAACCCTAATATTGACAAAAAAACTATTAAATCAGCTATAAGAGCTAAACTTTCAATAAAATATAGGGATGGTAATATTGATGCTATCAAAGGAGAAAATAAGAAAGATGGTTATGTCTATGTATTAGACCCTACTAAAAGAATTAGAACTAAATAAAAAGGACTGATGCAAGCAGTCCTTAAAGTCGGGTATCTCAATTGGATAGAGAAACGTAGCCTAAGCGTTAGATGAAGGTTCGAATCCTTCCCCGACAACAAATAATAAGAGCAGTTCATTTACTGCGAAAAGACGGGACATCTGTAAATAGATGCAGCGATTATAAACAAGAGTTTCATTCGCTTAGATTATAATCTTACCGCCGAGAAAGGGGAGCTGACACTTCCCTTTCTTCATTTACAAAGATATACATATTTATTAAAGTAATCAATTCTACTACGTTTTTATTATTTACAATTAGATTGCTAATCAACTGGTGATTAATATTTTGTTTGATAATTAAGCAAAATATGGCTATAATATTTGACATAAATATTTATATTTGAGGTCAATCATAAAACCAATAAAAAAAAAGAATTAAGAAACCCTCCCAAAAATTTAAAACAAGACAAATCAGAGCATTTAATCAAGGGAGTGGTTTAATAATTACGCTACCAGAGAGGAACTTTTTCTTTGATGTAGAGAGTAATTTCAG
>CAYWGU010000153.1:0-5776 GCA_964457975.1 uncultured Spirochaetaceae bacterium
ACTAACACCACCTAAAAAGTCACTAAGAGTAGTCCAATCATCATCGCTTGGTAAACTCCAGCCGCTTGGGCAGGCTGTAAGTGCAGCTTCCCAGTTGTAGAGTCTGCCATAAATATCGCCATTTGTACTGCTGTTGTCGTACCACCATGAGTTTGTGGTTTCGTAGTTTAGGTTCTCGGCAAACCATGTTTGATAACCTATATCAACAGTAGTATAAATCTGTCCATCACGTGGATCAGTTATTGTACTAAATTTATCAGGTGTAGTAAAAACAATTTGATTACCATAACCTGTTCCTAATGAGCTTTCTACATAACATCTAACATAGTATTGTGTATTTTCTGAAAGATTTATCATTTCACTTGTATAATAGCCTATTTCATAGGTACTCCCAAGTTCTGTTTTATTATCATCAGTTGTTGGATTGGGATATATTGACCAACAATGACCATGCTGAGATATATTGCTATAACCTAAAGATAAGATATTTCCTGAAATATTAACATGAAAATAATTAATTATCTCAGAATTACCTGTTATTACTACAGGTAAATAAGTGCTCATCTGTAAATCCAATTCATAGTCAGAATTTGTAATGAGAATATTTATTTCTGATACATCATATTCATCATGAGCAAAAGTAATAGTATGTTCACCTTGAGGTACTGTAAGTATCTGATAAGAACCAAAGGAACTTGTTTGGGTTTTTAGATTACTTTCTGTACCATCAGGATTTAGAACAACAACATTAACATAAGATATTGGAACTCCTGTTAATTCGTTAGTAACTGTACCGAATAGATTATGTGTATATAATGTAGATGTAACTTCAATATTATAATCATTTGTTTCTGATGTAATTTCAATACTGGTAGAATAATTATCATAACCATCTTTAGTTGCAGTTAGTGTTTGATTACCTTGTTGCGCATCAATAATTTCATAATACCCATCTGTACCTGTTGTTGAACTTTTATCATTTACAGAAACCATTACTCCCGACACAGGTATAGTTGTACTTGAATAATAGACAAACCCTTTTATTTTTGCAGTTGTAATAATTATTTCTTTGTCAACATAAATTATAATTGAATCAGAAGTAGTTTTAGCACCGTCACTTACTGTTGTAATAATATTGTATTGTTCAAGTTCAGGATTCATTGGCGCTGTCCATGTTACATATGATTGGTTGGCTTGTCCATCAAAATTACCTCCATCAGCCTCCCATAAATAATACAAATTGTCTTTATCTACATCAGTTGCTATAACGCTTATTGTTACTTGCTCACCTTCTGGCAATCTGTTAGAACTTGAAGTGTTTGGCGTACTTGTTATATTTTCAATTTGTGGTGAATGGTTTGTTTGTTCTTCATCTTTTTTACAAGATTGAAAAATAAGGGCTGTCACAGCCAACATTGTAATTAATGTGATAAGGATAGTTTTTGTGGTTTTCATTGTTACAGCGTTTTTATTAATAACCTCTAGCAGACCCCAAATATATAAATTAATTAGATATGTTCCTAATTTATACGTTTTACAGCTGTTTATTATTATTATATATGTGAGATATGAATAGACCTCCCTTATATGATATTTTTGGCAGTCCTAAAATTATGGGGTTTGTTCTTTTAGGGATTTTAATAGTTGTAATTATTATTAGTGTACTGGACTACTTTTTTGGGTTAATATAAATTGTTTTTATCGTAGTAGAAGAAAATCAATAGCACCACCTTCAATTGCACCTCTAGTGCTTCCGTGAGCTATTTTATTTTCTATATTTGTTTCTATATTAGTTAATACCCATTTCCCTTTTTGAAAAGCATAATTGACCTTAATATCACCAATACACCTATCACCAACAACAGTTTCTAAATCTGTACAAGGCACAAATGAGTTATTTAGTCTTGCTTGCTCAATGTCAGAAAAACCGAATGACACACCAGCAGTTACTAAATCTCCGTGTTTTTGGTTCGATTGAACTTTTAATGTAAGAATAATAAAGCCTACATAGGGAGATACTAAAGAATTTGTACTTATAATATCGTATGAAAGAGAAGAGGCTAAGGACTGAGTTAAAGTATGTGTAGTTGGTCTATCTAGGTAAACAAGTTCAAGTTTCAATTTATAATAAATTTTACCAGTAGGAGAAGAAGAAAAATCTTTTGAAACAAGTGCTATATTTGACCCTTTAAATGTATTTTCTGTTTTAAAGACTATATTCTTAAAAGAAGCTATTATCTCATCTTTTGTTTGAGAATATATATTTAAAAATAAAATGTTTGAAATAATAAATAATAGAACCGTCTTTTTCATAGTGTTTAATTTTAGGTATTAGCAATAGCTTGAATTTAAGTTTTTCAAAAGTAGAGAAATTAAAAACATACGAAAAGAATTTCTAGTGAATATGTAAACAGCTAATTATTCAATGTACTCAACTCATTGACATATTAAGTAATAAAACCTCCGAATGACTCCTTTTAGCCCCCCTTATAGCATTTAAGACACTATCTTTTACTAACAACACATACTATAAAAACACATAAAAACGTCTTAGATTAGAAAGGCTCTTTTTACAGTTTAAACTATGTATCACATATAACAGCCTTTTCTGTCTTGATATTTATTTGATGTACCACCAATATTAAACTTAACATTATTCTTTTTCATGCGTAGATGCCCAAACCAAGGCAACCACCCACCCAACTAGCGTCCATCCTAACAGTAAGTTCAATAAAAATATTGCGGTTGCATTCTTTTTGTGATACCCCACTATTGTTGGTAAGAAATAAATTGCCAAAAAGATTATGATTAAAATAAATTCCATAATTATATTTTTTTAGTTAAAATTCCGCATTAATAGTTTTACCAATCATCATCTTCCAATGCCAGTTTAACAATTCTATTATGGTATGTATCATTGAGCCTAACCAACTCACAATGGTCTTTAATTTCTCCAATTTGAGCAGCTAACATCGCTTTAAGACCCTCTATTTCATCATAATGAATGGTTGTAGCCCCAAGTTTTGTTTTTCGTTTTTCATATGCTTTTGTCAAAAGTTTTTCATAAACACTAATATTACTTTGAATTGCAAAATTGGTTATATAGATTTTAAATCTGTTATTTTTTGCTCGTATAAATAATTCATAAGTTAACGTATAAGTTTGTACATCTGATTCATTACTTATAATAGACATCATAGAAATGAAATCAGCTTTAAAATAATCAGAGGTGTTTAATGTGCCTGCTATAATTAAGTGTTCAGGGTCTTCAAGAAGAATACCGTTATAATATGCTCTTGAATTAACGAAAAACCAATCTTTTATAGCCCTATAAATTTCACCTTCATTAAAACCCTCTACTTTTACAACCTCTCTATGTTCTAATTTACCTATTTCATTTGTCTTAAAAAAAGTATCATTAAATTCATGGTTCTTTACTTTGTCCCTTGAAACCTCAATAATCTCATAAGTTTTTGGGTGATAATAATATATGTCTCTTCTATTAACACGTATTATACGGGTTTCTACAATATCTCCATTCTCAAAATAAATAATGTCTAAAGTTTTAATAGGGTCTTGAGAAAACGCATAGAAAGTGCAGAAAAAAAGAACTGTAATTAATAATAATAGTTTTTTCATGATTAATTAATTATTGGGGTGCTTTTATTTGTATGCATTCTCCTGAAATAACTGTAAATGTTCTTATATGTCCCCACGCATAACCATCAAGGCTTCTAGCATCTACTGTATGATCTCCTGAAGATAATGTCAATGTTTGAAAATCTGGATCTCCACAAACAGGCATTTGAGTTGTATTAGTAATTCTACCACGTTCTTTACCATCAACAATTAATACCCAATTACTTGTTTTTGTTGTGTAAAATGTAGCTCGCCCATCTTCTTTTTCTCCGTCATCCTTTTCACAGCCAGTACCAAGAAATATAATAGTAGAAATAAACATCAAAAAGAGAATAATTGGCTTTTTCATAACAAAAGATTTTAGGGGTTGGGTGTAAAGGTAGTAAATAATTAGTCTGGTGTGGTCTTTTTGATTTAAAAACAACGTTAAAAGTACTTATACACATACCTATATAAAGCCATATAAGCAGGTCTAAGACACTATCTCAGCTTGATTATAGATAGCACACACACCCTTAAACGCCTTACCATTCCACTCTACATTATTGAACGTTTTATGTCTGGATAGCTTATGCCTTACCTGATGATTCCCTGATGGGTCTTTTAAAGGGGGTGGTTATGTAATTTAACGCACGTTCTATGTCTGGACAGCTTTATACCATACCTGATGCCTTTTTGATGGTTATATGGTATAATGGTTATATCCCTACCTTGACACGATTTAAAGGATTCTACGGTATAACGGTTATATGCAATCCCCTATCTAATGCCCTTTTTGTTTTAAAAACTACGTGGGATATATAACACCATTTTTAGCTTTGAGATTTATTTGACATGCCCCCTAATTCCTCTACTTTAAATGTAGGTATCACACCAAAATTAGCAAGAAATATATTTTTCATTATTTCCAATGCTTTTACCTCATCTGTTGCCTTAACTATTACAGAATCATGAATCGTTATTGGAATTATTCCATCTTCTACCAATCTCTTTGCAACAAGGTCAATAAAAATATAGCTCTCCAATCTTTGCAGGGAAATTGCCAACAAAGAATGTTTTTTTTTCGGCTTCAACATCTTTACAACTTCATAAACAAAAGGGAAAACCTCAGCGAATATTATCTTCTCTTTTTCATATGGTATAAACGATCTATACTTTCTATCAGAAGTATTCTGTGAGAATAATACCATGAACATTATTTCCTTAGCTCGATCTCGTTTAATACTTTCAGGATAATAACTTACAAAGTCCTCGTACAAAGTTCCCTTTATAACCGAATTAGAAAACTTTCTTAAATTCACCATATTGCTTTTTTTACTGTTCTGGTGAATTAATAGAATCTTCTGTAAGGCTTTAATACCAAAGGATGAGCTAATTTTCTTACCATCTAAATAACAACATAAAGGTAACCCCCTTATTGTTTGTATTATGTTTAGTATTAATTGACTTAAAAAAAATGGTTGTGAGTTCTTTAAATCTATATTTACATAATCTCCTTTAATGAAATATCTTAATTCAGTTTTTAGATTTGTAAAATTTGTGTCAAGCCTTTTGTTAGTCTTATTTCTCTTAAAATACCTAAACCTCTTATCTTTTAGCTGTGATAGAGATACGATATGATAAAGTTTATTAGCATCCTCTACATTGTTCCCTATCCATTTATAAGCCTCTTCATAGTTGAGGTCTACTTGCATGAATTCATCCTTCATAGCCTTTAAGAAAGGTTCTAATCTGTTGTAGTGAGCTTTCCTATTCCTTAACTTTTGCATAGTTTTTTTAAACAGTTTTGTGTCGGGATAGACCTTTATTACACATCTATTCCCTTTTAGATATTCGGGATTAAGTTTGTACCATAGTGATTTTTCACCTGACAAATATTTTCCATCAGATATAATAAAACCACCTTCTTCTAACAATTTAATATAGCTGCCTATGCTACTTGTTGTTACATCTCTAAGATATTTTTTATTAATGCAAATATATTCCTCGTCTTTTTTCTTTCTCAGATATTTAATGGTGATGTAATTCACTACATAATAAAAATACATAATATCATATTTAAATGTGGGAGGGTATTCTTTCAAATACGTGTTCAGCTTTTCAACTAGCATATCAGGAATATGCAGTATTATTGGGT
>CAYWGU010000154.1:0-5760 GCA_964457975.1 uncultured Spirochaetaceae bacterium
ATGCAATGAAACGATAGGTAGTTGTAATCATTACCGTATTCAGGAAATTCATCATGACCACAACACTTCCAACCACACTATAAAGACCATAATCCGATATACCCAGATTTCTTACAACGAGTCTGGTAGCTAAAATCCCAATTATGGTTGTGATAATTAGACGAATGTAAAGTATTAAACTGTTTTTTGCTATTTTCTTATTTTGCTGTATTATCTTATTTACTCCAAAATTCAAAGAATTTCTCTTTTAAACAAAGTAACAGGCATATAACTTATTAAAATATACGTTTTTATTTATTTATTTTACTTAAAACTATATTTTCATTACAATAATCTTAATATTTCAAAATCAGTTAATTAGTACTAGAATAGAGGTAAAAGATCCGTATTAAATCACTTGAAATATCTTTCCTTAAATTCTCTTTCCCTTATTATTCGTGCAGGATTCCCTACGGCTACAACATTAGGAGGTATGTTGCTAATAACAACACTACCAGCTCCTATAAGACTATTTTCCCCGATATTTACTTTTTCTATCACTACTGAGGCTGCCCCAATAATTGCTCCATTTTCAATCTTTACTTTACTACATATTGTTGAATTAGGTGATATTGTAACAAAATCTCCAACAATAGTATCGTGATCCAAAACTGCTCCTGTGTCAACAATACAACATTTACCAATTTTGACATTGTTCTGTATTATCGCTCCTTGAGCAATAAAACATCCTTGACCTAGGATAGCAGTTGACTCAATAATACTTGTGTCAGATTTAAGAGTTATAATATTTCTATTTAACCCTCCGATTTGATTGTATATCTTATATCTAATTGAATTTTCTCCTATTCCAATATGAGTACTAACATTTTCATAGTTCTTATCATTTTTATAATAATCGAGATAGCCAAGTACTTTTTGCGAATTATCAATTACGGTATCTGGAGCTTCTATTGAGATATATCCCAATACATGATAATACTGGGCAATTGCAATTCGAGCTATTTTTACAGCATGCCCTCCAGCACCAAATATTAATAACATTTTTTTCATTTTATTTATATTCCGTTTATTATCTTACATATCTTTTTTACTTGTTCTTCAGTTAAATCATCATATAAAGGTAAACAAAGAACTTGCAAGGCAATTTTATTAGCAATTGGCAATTTATCTAATTGAGCAGATTTTAAATCCTTGTACATTGGGAAATTGGAAATCAACGGATAAAAATATCTACGGGTAAAAACATTATTTTCTTTGAGTTTTTCATAGAGTTTATTTCTTGTTTTACCAAATTTTTCTTTATCGATAATAATCGGGAAATACGAATAATTCCACTTTATCGAATGATCATTATCAAGACATGTAATTCCTTTGACGTTATCTAGATTTGAATAATAATAATTAGCTACTAATTTTCTTTTTTTTATATTATTCTCAACATCCTTAAGTTGCAATAAGCCAAAAGCTGCCTGTAATTCATTCATTTTCCCATTAATACCAATATCAACAACTTCAGTTTCACTGCGGAAACCGAAATTCTTTAAATCATCAATTTTCTGTTTCATTTTTTTTGAATGACAAACTATAGCCCCACCCTCAATTGTGTTAAATACTTTTGTAGCATGAAAACTAAGAACAGAAAGATCTCCCCAATTAAGGATAGATTCACCTTCTTTCTTAACATTAAAAGCATGAGCAGCATCATATATTACTTTTACATTGTGCTTATTTGCAATTTTCTGAATTTTTTCGTTATCACATGGATTTCCATAAACATGCACCGGCATGATAGCTGTTGTTTGTGGAGTTATTAATGCTTTGAGTTTAGCTGGATCTAAATTCAAAGTATTTGGGTCAATGTCACAAAATACCGGTTTTGCTTTACTCCACACAATAGCATGAGACGTAGCCACAAAACTGAAAGGTGTTGTTATTACTTCACCAGTAATCTCAAGAGCCTGCATAGCAACCATCAAGGCAATTGTACCATTATTAAACAGACAAACATATTTAACACCCAAAAATTCAGCGAGTTCTTTTTCCAATTGTTGATGAAATTGCCCATTATTGGTAAGCCATTTAGAATCCCAGATTTTTCTCAAGTATGGGATAAATCCCTTAAGAGGAGGCAAGGAGGGTTGTGTAACATTTATTCTTTTATTATTTGTCATACTTTCAATAATTCTTTTAGATAGTTCCTATATTCACTTTTACCATACTTTTGAACTATAATACTTAGTTGCTCATTACTTATATATTTCATTCGGTAAGCAATTTCTTCCAAACAGGCAATTTTCAAACCTTGTCTTTTTTCAATTATTTCAACATAATTTGCTGCATCATGAAGAGCTTCGTGAGTACCTGTATCAAGCCAGGCATAACCACGACCCAAAATTTCCAATTTTAATTTATTCCTTTTCAAATACTCTAAATTAACAGAAGTTATTTCCAACTCTCCTCTGGTTGAGAGTGTTACATTTTTTGCTATTTCAATAACATTGTTGTCGTAAAAATAGAGCCCTGTTACAGCATAATTAGATTTCGGATTAGAAGGTTTTTCTTCAAGAGAAACAACATTCTTTTTATCATCAACTTCTGCAACACCATAACGTTCTGGATCCTTAACGTAATATCCAAAAGTTATAGCTCCATCAGTAATGTGAGCAGCTTTCTGAACCTTCTCCTTTAATCCCTGTCCGTAAAAGATATTATCTCCCAGGATCAGGCAAACATTTTCTTGACCTATGAATTCTTCTCCGATGATAAAAGCCTCTGCAAGACCATTAGGTTCCACCTGTTCTGCATAGCTAAAATTAACTCCCCATTGCTTACCATTTCCCAATAATTTGATAAAATTTGGTAAATCTTGAGGTGTAGATATAATTAGAATATCACGAATACCCGCCAACATCAATACAGAGAGAGGATAATATATCATAGGTTTATCGTAAACAGGTAAAAGTTGTTTTGAAATTGATAATGTAATTGGATGCAGTCTAGTTCCTGCACCACCAGCTAATACTATTCCTTTCATTTACCTTTCTCCATAATTTTTATTGATCCAGTTTTGATATTCACCAGTTTTAATATTATTTATCCAATCCTGATTTGATAGATACCATTTTATTGTTTTAGTAATCCCTTCTTCAAAAGTAACTGAAGGTTTGAAACCAAGTTCATATTTTATTTTATCCATATTGATAGCATAACGCCAATCATGACCTGGACGGTCTTTGACGTATGTAATAAGTTTTTTGTAGTCATCACGATCTTTGTTTTTTATCTCAGCCATTTTTTCACATAAGGTATTTACAATATCAATGTTACGAATTTCATTCTCACCACCAATATTATATGTTTCTCCTCTTTTACCTCTTTTTATTATATCCCAAATAGCACGACAATGGTCTTCCACATAAAGCCAGTCACGAACATTTAATCCTTTCCCGTAAACTGGCAGCTGTTTTTCTTCCAGCATATTATTTATCATCATAGGAATCAGTTTTTCTGGGAATTGATAAGGTCCATAATTATTAGAACAATTTGAAATCGTTACAGGTAAACCATAGGTATGGTAATAGGATTTCGCTAAATGATCACTTGCCGCTTTTGAAGCTGAATAAGGAGAGTGAGGATCATAAGCTGTATTTTCATAGAAAAACCCATCATCATCAAGAGAGCCATAAACTTCATCCGTAGAAACATGATGAAATAGTTTTCCTTCGAAATTAGTCCAAGTCTTTCTGGCACATTCCAATAGGTTAAAGGTCCCAATAATATTGGTCTTAATAAACTCTTTGGGTCCCAAAATGGAGCGATCAACGTGAGACTCAGCGGCAAAATGAACAATGATATCAGGATTATATTTTCCAAACACTTTTTCTAATTCTATTTGATTAACAATATCCACTTGTTCAAAAAAGTATCTTTTATATAAATACACATCAGATACTATTCTTAAATTTTCAGAATTCCCTGCATAAGTGAGTCTATCTACATTTACAATAGAACCACGAAATTTATCTAAACTAAATAAATAATTTATGAAATTTGATCCGATGAATCCGGAACCACCGGTTACTAAAATTTTTTTCATTTATTCTCCCTGAATCCCAGCATCATTAAAGTAAGCATTTGAAAAGGGATCAATTATGATAAATTCATAAGTAACGTCTGGGTCATACCATGTATCATAAATTTTATTGTATATCTCTTGATTATACATGTAACCATCCCAATAATTGTTTTCGGCTTGTATTGGATTTTCAAGATTGCCGGAATAATATGCCACAAAAGTACTATTATTAATAAAATTGTTATAATTCAAGTAAATATCCGAAGATTCAGCATAAGATGATGTGCTAGTTTGCCAGACTGCATGTTTATTGATAAAATTATTATTTAATAATTCAATATTCTTTTCAATGTTATCATTATTCCCAATTAATTTTACTGAGTATATATTGTTTAAAAATTCATTATTTATGATATCCCCATGAAAACTCCAAGTGAAGATGCCGATATCATTGCTATAATAGTAGTTATTTTTTATAGTCCCACAAAACCTATGTTTTATTTCAGAGCCATAATCATTATTAGTAAATATATTTTCGCTAATTTTCCCGTTTATATTATTTAGGTAATACAATCCTTTTTCGTTGTTGTCCTGAAAATTTAAGTTCTTTGAAAAAGTAGAATCCTGCGTTGCGCTGTATAGCCCAATACTATTATTGCAAAATGAAGAGTGTTCAAAACTAATATCAGATAAATTATTAACTAACGAAGAGTTCCCCCAATCCCACTTTCCCCACTCAATCAAATCATCAGTAACAATGGCATAGGGAGAGAGTTCCATGGAATTGTAAAGCTCGATGCTCTCGCGGGAAATGGGAAATGGGAAATGGGAAACGGAGTAACTTCTCTCTTTTCCCTTGTCACTTCTCACTTCAGCGGCAAAGCCGCTGTTCGATGTGATCCAGAACATGTTGTCTTCTTCTCCCTGGGCTATGAGTATGCCGTGGATGATGAGATCAACTCCGGGGTTTATGCGGATAACTGCTCCGGGCTCTATGGTAAGAGAGGAAGTATTAGGCAGGAAAACTGTGTCATCGTCAATTACCAGGTGATGGTCGGTAGCAACGGTTATATCATCTGATATGTTTCCACTTAGGTGAGTTTCGGGGTAGAGGGTCAAATCAGATGTCCGATGGGAAATGGTATCTTCGCTTCGCTCAGGATACAGAGCTATGCCGAGACTCTTCGTCGAATGCCCTGGCAAGATATCCTCAGAGAGACGATTAACATTAAGGGTGACAGAACTTTTATGTGAGGAATAAACCCCATTTTGTTCGTCCTTCGCCCTTCGACTCCGCTCAGGATGACACAAGCTCAGGTTGGCGGAAGGGGTGAATTCAGAAATATCATTATCACCTTCTACGATAGTAATTTCGTATAAGTATTTGAAGCCGAAACCGGCTTTCATAGCAACTACGTTATATTCCCCGGTAGGGATCTTGTTTAATTCAAATGATCCGTCAGCTTCTGTAGTAGTTGTTTTAACTGTTGATTGGAGTCTATGATCAAATTCAGTGTGCTGAGTTATCTTAACTCCTATTTGAGGATACTGGTTGTTAATTCTTACAATGGTTGTGTCGAGATAAGCAAGATCGTAGAGAGAAACGGTGATGCCGCTAAAGTCAGATTGTCCTTCGAGATTTACTACTCCCGACAATTCCCCTTTCTTTATTTCTGTTGTAGATG
>CAYWGU010000155.1:0-5746 GCA_964457975.1 uncultured Spirochaetaceae bacterium
AAATCTAAAACTTAGGGTTGACTTAGAGTTGACTCTAGACTGTACAATATATTTAAGAATATAAATGACGTTAATAATATTAAAAAGTTATTTCTTTGTTTACTATTCTAATATTGTCGCAAATTCCTTGATTGTTATCAATTATGATTTGATTACTTTTGATGAGACAAACGTATAAAGTAAAACACCTATATAAGTTTGCACTTTATTGAAATAAAATTTTTATGCTGCTGCTTCTTATTATTATTATAATTGATGAATAAAAAAGTTTGGAAACTGTAAAAAATATGAAAAAAAGATAAATACTCTGTGATATTTAAAAAGAGCTTGATGATTTATCTAAGGAATAGAATCTGTAGGGGAAACAACAATGACAATAAAAGTGACAAGTGAAAAATATGGCATATCTCAGTATACACTGAGATATTATGAAAAAATTGGTATGATACCTCCTGTCACTAGAACGCCTGGTGGAATCCGCGATTATAAAAGAAAAGATTTAGATTGGGTAGAACTTGTACTGTGCATGAGAAATGCAGGCCTCCCTGTGAAGGTGATGGTTGAATATCTAAAACTACATCAACAAGGTGATTCAACAATTCCCGCACGCTTAAAACTTTTAGTTAACCAACAAGAAATATTGTTAAAACAAAAAAAGAATATTAACGAAACACTAAATCGACTTAACTACAAAATTTCACGTTATGAAATTGCAGTAAAAACTGGCAAATTAACTTGGAACAATGATGGTGATAATTAATTATTGAGGCAATAACAATATTTAAATAAGGATATTTATCGATTACGAAGTTCTTTATTTTATTAACAAACCTGAATTTATATAGAGCACCAATAACTTTTCGTATAATTAGGATGAAAATGAAATATATACTGGATAGGTAGTAAAGCACCCTCCAAAAGTAAAGAATTGGCTACTGCTAGATGGCAAGACCTCTTTAGCAGTAGAAATCAGAACCTACAGGACCATAAACTATGATTAGAGCCTGTAGATAACAAACAATATTTTAACTTTTAGATAAGTTAAAAATGATGAAAAATGAATAATTTTGTATATGATATTCCAGTTAAGGTGTATTTTGGTGAGAATCAACTTGGAAACCTCGGTGAAGAACTAAGTAAATATGGCAAGCGTGTTTTACTAACCTATGGTGGTGGTTCAATTAAAAAAAACGGATTATATGATGCTATAGTCACTGAAATCAAAAAGTCAGATTTAGAACTATTTGAGTTATCAGGTATTGCACCAAATCCACGAATTGAATCTGTTCGCACTGGTGCAGAACTTTGCAAAAAGGAAAAAATTGATGTACTTTTGGCAGTTGGTGGTGGATCTACAATAGATGCAACTAAATTTATGGCTGCTGGAGCATGTGTTGATTTTGACTCATGGGATTTCTTCAGTAAAGGAGCTCCTCTTGAAAAAGCATTGCCTCTTATCACAGTGCTAACACTTTCAGCAACTGGTTCTGAGATGGATCCAGGTGGTGTTATCAGCAATCCTGAAACTCAAGATAAACTTGCTCGACTTGCGCCCCCTCTTCTACCAAAAGTGTCTTTTCTTGATCCAACGGTAACTTATACAGTTAATAAATATCAAACAGCATGTGGATCAGCAGATATTCTAAACCATATAATGGAAGTATATTTTAACATGAATCAGGATCTATATATGTTGGATAGTTTCATGGAAGGCATGATGAAGACCATTATAAAATATGCCCCAATTGCAATGAGTGAACCAGACAATTATGAAGCTCGTGCTAATTTAATGTGGACTAGCTCTTGGGCTATTAACGGATTTGTAAACGGGGGCAAACAGCAAGAATGGAGTTGCCATCCAATTGAACATGAGATATCAGCAATCTATGACATTACACATGGACTTGGTTTAGCAATTCTAGCACCACGTTGGTTGGAATATTGTTTAGATGAAACAACAGTCTCAAAGTATTATCAATATGGTACAAATGTATTTAGCATTGATCCTTTGCTTGATCCAATGACAGTGGCAAAAAAGAGCATTGCTATGACAGCTAACTTTCTTTTCAAAACACTTGGTCTTGCAAGCACACTTACAGAACTTGGAATTAAAAAAGATGACTTTCCTCTAATGGCAAAGAAGGCATGTGGTAATAGCATTCTGCCAGGATTTAAGCCTTTAACACAAGCTGATATAGAAAACATTCTTGAAATGTGTATGTAACTATTATAATTTATAGCATGAATAAAACACCTTAGGTGTTTTATTCATATTTAAAAGAAAGACAAACCATGGGCAAGTGAAGGTGAATCACGGTTTCAAACTGCTTCACCCTCTGCCTATTAATCGTGATGACTATAACATTATGGTGAAATTATACACGACTCAGTGATATAAGAAAAATTAAAAAATAAATTTAGTTTGATTTCATGAAGAAAATCAAATAATTACAAATTCAAAAAAATTGAAAAATTGGATATAAATCTAAAACTTCAATTACTTTTGAGGAGATAACAATGAAAAAAAAATTCGGATTTGGATGTATGAGATTACCAATGAATGGTGATAATGTAGATAGCGAGCAGTTCAAGAAGATGGTTGATCTATTTATTAAGGAAGGATTTAATTATTTTGATACAGCTCATGTATACATTTCAGGTCAAAGCGAAACTGAGATTAAAAAATGCTTAACAGATTGTTATCCACGAGATCAGTATATACTTACCGATAAGCTATCAGGATCCTGCTTTAAAAAAGAATCAGATATCGTCCCTTTTTTTGAAAAACAATTAGCTCTAACAGGTGTTGAGTATTTTGATTACTACTTGATGCATGCTTTGAATACTGAGAACTATGCTAAATTTGAAAGTTGTAATGCTTTTGAAATTGCAAAAGAATTAAAAAGAACTGGGAAAATTAAACACATAGGAATGTCCTTTCATGATACAGCGCCAGTTTTAGATAAAATACTCTCAGAACATCCTGAAATTGAAATTGTTCAGATACAATTTAATTATACAGATTATGAAGATCCTGCTATACAAAGTCGCGCTGTTTATGAAGTATGTGAAAAGCATGAAAAACAAGTAATTGTTATGGAACCCTGCAAAGGTGGATCATTGATAAATCTTCCAAAATTAGCACAGGATGTTTTTGATGAAGACGGAGGAAGCTATGCCAGTTACGCCATTCGTTTTGCAGCATCCTTTCCAGCTGTTGTTATGGTTCTCAGTGGAATGAGCACCATTGGACAAGTAGAAGAGGACTTAGGGTTCATGAAGGATTTTAAACCTATAAATGAAAAAGAAAAGATTGCAATTGATAAA
Source organism: uncultured Spirochaetaceae bacterium (assembly GCA_964457975.1). Lineage (GTDB taxonomy): Bacteria > Spirochaetota > Spirochaetia > Sphaerochaetales > Sphaerochaetaceae > Pleomorphochaeta. Next base: position 3,328 of record CAYWGU010000155.1, read on the forward strand.
GTTCAAAAGATTTTAATGAATCAAAATTTAATCAAATGTACTGACTGTCGTTATTGCGTGGAAGGTTGCCCTCAAAATATATTCATCCCTGCTCTTTTTGCTTGCTATAACAAAAAAAAGCAATTTGAAAATTGGAACAGTGATTTATACTATAATAATACAACAGGAAAAGGGCTTGGAAAAGCATCAGATTGTATTCAATGTGGAAAATGTGAAGCAATATGTCCTCAGCATCTTCCAATTATCGAATTACTGACTGACGTTGCCAAAACCTTTGAAAAATAAAAACAAGTTAATAGATTTTTCCATTTTTCAAAGACTTTATTGAGTATTAGAAAAGTTGAATAATCAGCTTTAACTAACACTCAAAATAAATCAATCTAATGAACTTTTATAAAACCAACAGTAACTGTGGGTATTTATTTTAATTCATGCTTTCAGCTTTTAGAAAAAATCAATAATATATTTTCTTTTAAATAGATACAATATGCACCCCATTATTTGGATTAATCCATATAAAAGAGTGCACATTATTTTCTAAATTCTTTAATTGAATTACCTGATACCTACTAGATAAATAGATTTACATCACATTCACTTGCAGCTGCCATATAGGTTGCAACACCACCAATTTCTGATCCAGGAAGAAGTTCCTCAGCACTGATTCCCATTATGTCCATGGACATTTGGCATGCAATCATCTTAACACCTTGAGCTTTTGCTTGTTCAAACATTGTTCTCAATTGATCAATATTCTTCTTTTTCATTCTGCTCTTCATCATCTGTGGTCCAGCCCCTGCAAAGTTCATTGAAGAAAGCTTTAAGTGTTCCATATCTGAAGGAATCATTGAGGAGAACATTTTACCCATAACATCTTTTTTGATTTTCTTATTAGCTTTTGTTCTAAGAACAGTCAAACCCCAAAAAGTAAAGAACATTGTTACATCCTTACCAGTTGCAGCAGCTCCATTAGCAAGAACAAATGCAGCAAGTGCTTTATCAAAATCATTTGAGAAAACGACTATTGATGCTCCATTTTTAGCAGGTGCAGCTGCAGTAACACCACCAGCTGCTTTTTTTGCTCCACCCTTTTTAATAAGGGCATATACAAGACCATCTTTCTTTCCTGAATCTAATAACTCATTATGCATCATCTTACACCAAGATTTAACATCAGCTAGGAATCCTGGATCACTTGCTTGAATTTTTACAATTTTTCCATCTTCAATTCCATCCATCGATTTTTTTAATTTTACAATTGGACCTGGACATTGCAAACCTGCTGCATCGATACATAAATCTATTTTAGTATCTTTTTGTATGTTCATTTTTTCTTCCTTAATTTCAGCTGTATCACTAAAACTGTAATCCTTTGATAGCTCATCATCTGCCAATGCACTGCCTAATGTTTTATATCCACCAGTTACATTGTAAACGTCCTTGAAGCCATGCTGAGAGAGAATTCTTCCCGCAATATGCCCTCTCAATCCTACTTCACACATCAATATAATTGGTTTGTCTTTTGGAAGTTCTTCTAAGTGATTTCTTATCTCTGTATGAGGGATTAATACAGAACCTTCTAAATGGCCTAAATCCCATTCATCTTTTTGTCTAACATCAACTAAAATTACACCTTCTTCTTTTAATTCCAAAGCTTTATCATAGGCAATTAATTTATCAAGTCCATCCTTTTCATTAAGAGCGATAAAACCTAACATGTTTAATAGATCTTTAGCACTATTAAAAGGCGGTGCATAACTTTGTTCGAATTCAGCTAAATCTTCAATTGTTCCATCAACTCCAATAAGGGAGGAGAATACATCTAATTTTTTATCAATGCTTTTATATCCGACAGCTTGTCCACCATAAAGTTTACCTGTTTCTTTGTTATATAGAACCTTTACGGATAGAGGTAAAGCGCCTGGATAATAACCTGCATGATCATTTCCGTGTGCTATTGCTACTCCAAATTCTATATTTAATCTTTTAAGAGATTTTTCATTTAAGCCAACACTACCAACTTGAAGATCAAATACTTTGGCTATGCTGTTACCATATGTTCCTTTGTAAGGTCTACAAGAACCATTAACAATATAATCAGCACAAAGACGAGCCATCTTGTTAACAGGACCTGCAAGTGCAATTGCATTATATCCCTCACAGTTTGGAGATGGATATTCAATAGCATCACCAATTGCACTAATATGTTCGTCACTGGTTAAGCATCTTTTATCAACAACAATATGACCACGAGGTCCTAATTTAATTCCTGCATCCTTTGCTATCTTTGTATCAGGTCTAACACCAATTGATAGAATTACAAAATCAACATCTTTAATTGTTGCATCTGGCAAAACAACATCAACAGTATCTCCCTTATCTTCAATAGAACTAAGAGCCTGTGAAAGATATAAATCAA
>CAYWGU010000156.1:0-5650 GCA_964457975.1 uncultured Spirochaetaceae bacterium
ATCCAGTTTTCTTGAATCTTCTCTTCAAGAATATGACAAAAATCAAAGTCACAGTTTTCAATATCTCCACCAACAAAAATCTGACTAAAATCGAGAGTATTCACCAACATGGCAATATTTTTTGATAATTCAGTAGCAAATTTATCAAGAACAGATTTGTCTGTCAGAATGCGACTAAGTTCTTCTTTGGTGAGGGAAACCTGAAGTCCGTTTTGCTGTGAGCAGAGAACACTTCGGAATTCACCAGCGGAAGAATTAGAGCCATAGTGAACCTTACCATTCAAAACTATTCCAAAACCTATACCGACACCTCCGTATTCTTCATGAGGTACAATAGCCTGTTTAAATTCAACAAGAACAAACAGTATATTCTTAAGGTCTTTATTTTTATGAAAAGCTAATTCGCCCCAAGCGCAACAATTGGCATTATTTCCCAGCACGAAGGATGTTTCTAACTTTTGGGATATGGTTTTTATAAAATTAAAGGATTCTGTGATTTTTAAAGGGACAGAGTAAAGAATTGTTCCGTCCTGCTGATTGACAAGACCTCCAACGCCTATGCCAACACCCATGAGAATCCCAGGATATTTATCAAGGCTGTTCCTGAATTCCCAGTATATAAGTTGTATGTTTAGAGCTAAATTATCCTTTGTTATGGAGATAAATTCTTCTTTTACTTCCAGAATCTCACCAGCTAGATTGATAGCAACAGCTGTATATTGTCCACTTTGTATAGCAATACCAATGGTAATACCATAGTTTTTATTTATAGTTAAAGGGATAGGACGACGTCCTCCTGTCATACCAGAGGCTTCTTCTTCATGTTCAATTATAATTCCTTGTTCTATTAAACGACTAACCTCTATAGAAACAGTTGATTTATCAACATTTAATTTTTTACATATTTCTACACGGCTTAGATTAGGATGTTGCCATAGCATTTGGCAAATTCTGATTTCGTGTTTAATTTTATTCACTAATAAACTCCCTTGATTTCAAAATGTTGATAATTGTAAAAATCAACTAACTAATAAAAAGATATCATGCCTAACGTGATCTGTCAAGAATTTTTTTATTCTGGGGAGAACGTAGTTTTCCTATAAAAATATAAAAACTTTGTTTAAAAGGTTCATATAATATTTCTGAACTTCTATAAATATTAATAAATATTGAAAGAAAGCTCCGATATGGGTAAAAAACACCCTTAAACACGGTTTTTTCAAAATATTATAAAATTTTATCATGTTTTTCATAATTATATTTAAATTCTGAAATCAATAATTAATATACAAAAATAAGAATTTTATTTAAAAATAGCTAAAACTTAGAAGTTGTAATGGATTTAAATTGAAAGTTTATATAATAGAATAACTAAAAATATATCTATTCTTAAATCATTTTTCCTCTAATATTATTGAAATAGAATAATATTATTAACTTGACAAACTAAATAAACAATGCGATTCTAGGTTTGTTGAAAAAATCAACTATCGATATTTTACGAAAATTGGAGAAGCAAATGCCTAACTGCATGATTATTCCCACATATTGGTTCACCCCAGATCTTTCTTCTTGGAAGATTTTTGATCATCCTATATCAGTTTTTGAAGAGGGAACCTTGGGCCGAACTCTTGATAATTTGGAGAAGATGAAATATCCAGATCCTATTGTTCTTTTTCCAGCGCCAATAAATCCGGTAATTGAAGCTAAAGTAAAACAAATTGCCGCCAGAAGATCCCTTGATATCCGTATTTTTACTGGAACTGATCTTAAACAAGCCTGTTCTGTACTTACAAAGAAGGGCTTTCCTGATGAATTCATTGGGGCAATTAGTCTGAATAGTTATGGAAGTGTTCGCAATCTTGGTTTGATTTATGCTGCACTTAATGGGTTTGATAATGTCATTATGATTGATGATGATGAATGTATTGATAAGGAATATCATACTGCAGCCCTTCAATACATGGGTGAGCAGATAAATGGTGAAGAAATTCTAGGTAAAACTGGCTGTGTTATTGATGAGGATGGTCGAAAATTTTACGATGGCCAAGCTTCTTATATATTAGAAAATTGGCCAAAAGATGTTCTTTTTAACGAAAATGTTCAAAAGGAACTTGAATCCAAAGACTCTTTGTCTTGTTGCACTGTTGCCTTTGGAGGAAACATGGTTATCAATAAAAAGATGTTTCTCCATGTTCCTTTTGATCCATATGGATCACGTGGAGAAGATGATGATTATGTTCTCAATGCACGTTATTGTGGTTATCCTTTTTTCTTTGATCAAAATTTTTTACTTTTACATCTTCCCCCTAAGCGTAAGGGAAGTTTCTGGGCAAGGCAACGGCAGGATATTCTTCGCTTTAAGTATTTAAGAGAAAAGGTTCGATTATTTGGTTTTGATCCTGAATCACTAGGTACTTTTATGGAGTATTTTACAAAGGAAGACCTTGAGTATAAGGCTGTATCATCCAGTGTGCTTGCAGCTCAACATTTTGTTGATGAGGATCGTGAAGAATTCAAGGAGTTTTTGAATAATGCCATTCTTGCCGAATCGACACCTGTTTCTGAGTTTCATTCAAGAGCAGAAACTTTTCTTCGTTTTCTTGATGCTTGGGAAGCAGTAATGCCTCTACTTTAATTTTCATAAATAATCAGTATAGACAGAGTCTGTACTGACAGTGTTTTTTTAAATCAAATTTTACATATCTTTAAGGATGGCTTATGCTACCGAATTCGTTTCTACTCAATCTACAAAATCAGACGGAGAATCTAAAAACAGAAGGGTTATATAAAACTGAAAGTATTATAACCTCATCACAGTCGACCAAAATCACAGTTGGAGGAGTTTCTGTTTTGAACTTCTGTGCTAACAATTATCTAGGATTAGCAAATCATCTAGCACTTATTAATGCAGCTCAAAAAGGCATGGATCATTATGGTTTTGGAGTTGCTTCTGTTAGGTTTATCTGTGGTACTCAGAATATACATAAAGAACTGGAATCCAGAATTAGCGGATTTTTAGGAACTGAAGATACTATTTTATATTCTTCTTGTTTTGATGCTAATGGTGGATTGTTTGAAACTATCCTTGGGTCAAACGATGCAGTTATTTCTGATGCATTAAATCACGCTTCAGTTATTGACGGAATTCGTTTATGCAAGGCAAAATGCTATAGGTATGCTAATAACGATATGTCTGAACTTGAGAAGTGTCTTCAACAAGCCAATTCTGAAGGAGCTCGGGTTAAGATGATAGCAACAGATGGGGTTTTTTCCATGGATGGAGTTATTGCTAATCTTAAATCTATTTGTGATTTAGCAGACAAATATAATGCTCTAGTTATGGTAGATGATAGTCACGCTGTAGGATTTGTTGGAGAAAAAGGAAGAGGAACTCCGGAATATTGTGGTGTCATGGGTCGGGTAGATATTCTGACAGGCACATTGGGCAAGGCTCTCGGAGGAGCTTCAGGTGGGTATACCTCTGGTAAAAAAGAAATTATTGACTGGTTAAGACAAAGATCACATCCCTATTTATTTTCGAATAGTGTTACTCCGTCTATTGTATGTGCTTCAATCAAGGTTATTGATATGCTGAGTGAAAGTGATGATCTTCGCAAACAACTTTGGAAGAATGTACTGTATTTTCGAATAAAAATGACAGATGCTGGTTTTACGCTTGCCGGAAAAGATCATGCTATTATTCCTATTATGTTAGGTGATGCCAAGGTTGCTGGACAAATGGCAAATAAACTTTTAGCTAGGGGCATCTATGTGGTTGGTTTTTCTTTTCCTGTTGTTCCCCAAAATCAAGCCCGAATTCGTACTCAGATTTCAGCAGCACATACAAACGAACAGTTAGATAAAGCTATAGAGGCTTTTATCTCTGTTGGAATAGAGATGAAGATTATTAAAGAAGGACTAAAATAATGAGAGCTTTATCAAAGCTTTATGCAAAAGAGGGTATCTGGGAAACTGACGTAGAGATTCCTGAAATGGGGCATAACGATGTCATGATAAAAATAATAAAAACAGCTATATGTGGAACAGATGTTCATATTTATAAATGGAATGAATGGGCTCAAAAAACAATCGTTGCACCCATGGTTGCTGGTCACGAGTATGTTGGAAAAATTGTCAAGATAGGTTCTGAAGTAAAGGGCTTTAATATTGGTGATCGTGTTTCCGGGGAAGGACACATAACTTGCGGGCATTGTCGTAATTGTCGTGCTGGTAGAGTTCATCTTTGTTGTAATGCACAAGGTGTAGGTGTTAACAGAAATGGAGCTTTTGCAGAATTTCTTGTGATTCCCGCATATAATGCTTTTAAAATTCCAGATGATATTTCAGACAGTTTGGCAGCTATTTTTGATCCCTTTGGAAATGCCGTTCATACAGCTCTGTCTTTTAATATGGTTGGTGAGGATGTTCTTATTACAGGTGCCGGTCCCATAGGAATTATGGCTGCAGCAATATCTATGCATGTGGGAGCTCGTCATGTAGTTATCACAGATGTTAATCCATACCGCTTGGCTTTAGCTAAGAAGATGGGAGTAACCAGTGCAGTTGATGTCAGTAAGAAGAACCTAAGCGATGTCATGAATGAACTTGGTATGACAGAAGGGTTTGATGTTGGTCTTGAGATGTCAGGAGCTCCGTCTGCCTTCCATAATATGCTTGAAGTTATGAATAATGGTGGAAAGATTGCCATGTTGGGAATTCCTTCTTCTGAAATGGCTATAGATTGGGGTAAGGTTATTTTTAAAGGACTTACCATAAAGGGTGTCTACGGAAGGGAAATGTTTGAGACTTGGTACAAAATGGTTAGTTTAATTCAGTCAGGATTAAATCTAAATCCCATTATTACGCATGAAATGTCAGTTGATAACTATCAGGAAGGTTTTGAAATTATGTGCTCTGGTCAATCGGGAAAAGTTATTCTCGATTGGGAATGATGTATTTTTGTATTAACTTTTGTGTCAAATTTTAATAATAAAGTAACTCTGTTAAATAATAAATTACAGGGCTATTTTTTTCTTAAGGTCCTGCAATGTAGAAGAACTTATTAATTTTAATTTTTGACTGTTATGATATTTTGATGTCTTTATATAGAAGTTCATTGACAGTATCCAACATTTCGTTGTCAGCAAATGGGTGGTATTAGCGTTAATTTACTGAGGTATTCAAACTGGTTTCTTTCAAGCTACAAGGGATTAATATATAATATAATCAAAAAAATATAATTTAATATTTTGATTCTATAACTAGAAAACTTAATTATTGATCATATTAAACTAATAATGCATATCATTTCAATTTCACTGATAGCGTCTTTAATCAAATTGCGTATAGAGATGACTCGGTTGGAGTTTGAAGAATACAACAATATGCACTTTAGTGTATTATATAAATTTATTGCATCAATAGTGAGTATGGAAGTAATTTCTTATTTCAAAGCGGTTTTTTCATCAATCGATGAGCATAACGAGATGGATACTTCTATCGAATATAGGTCGTGTAGGAATTTTGGACACTATATTTATTCTAGTGGGTGTTGTCAAATATCTTAGCAACTCTACCGATTAGGCCAGATTCAAGCCTTACTTTTATTCCATGAGGATGGTTAGGCGAATTTGTTAAAATATCTTTG
>CAYWGU010000157.1:0-5624 GCA_964457975.1 uncultured Spirochaetaceae bacterium
ATTAATAACTTGCTTTGTAAATAATCTATTTAAAACCAAATTATTCATGATTCAACCTTTCTCTTTAATTGTTTTTAGTATTGATTAAAGAATAGAAGCAAAAATACCATAAGTCAACTATAACTGTAACGGGGCTATCTTCAAATTATGTTGTTCAAATATATTATATTAAAATTTAAAAGGAATTATAAAAGGAAAGATGGTATCTTCAAGGACTGTATTGGTGTTTGCTAACGGCAGGCAGCAGCATAAACGCTGTAGATTAAAGATTAATGGTGATTACATTGGATGAAATCAAGCGTAGTTATATGTTCCTTTAATTTCAGGATGTTTTTTATATCTTAGCTTCCATGATATTATTGAAGAGTAAATAATGCTAGAAGGTTTTTTGCCTATAATTGTTTACTCAATAGTTACAGAACGATAAAACCATGTTATTCTAACTATTATAACTTGCTATAAAGAATGCTTGTTGAAATTATTTATTTATGAACTGAAATGAATTATACTAGAGAATAAGTTAATTTAAATTTGAAAAAATATTAGAGAGTGAAATGCATTTGAATCTGCATGGCTCGTACTGGATTGGATTTGACTCGTGCAAACATACAGGAAATAAGAAATCTCATAATGGTCATAAAATAAAACTATAACATCCATCTGACTGTTATTAATTTTATTGAGGCTCACATAAGAAGCAAGCTAAAAGTACTTTTTTATTTACAATCTCCTATAAATAGAGTTTTGTAGGTGATTTATTGTATTATGAAGCGGATCAAAACATAGCAGATACAGTTAAACAATGATGGTTAAAAACCATGAATTGAACAAAAGCAAACAGCAAATCTTTACATTATAAAAATGTGATGAACATTTATAATGGTGTTTACAATCTTTATATGTGTAATTAACAATATTTTAGTCGTGATATAATAAAAGAAGGGAGGAATAGAATATGGAAATTGATAAGTATATTGGTAAAAAAATTATAGCATGGAATGCTATTTATGAAGATTATGGTAGAGACGATTTCTCTGAAAATACAAGAACTTTCGTTTATCCAAGATATTTGAAAAGTGGAGATTCTTATAAAAGTATCGACAGCAGTGTCTTTCCAAACAGAGGTAGTATTGAAGTAGGTTTAAAAGATGGTTTAACAGCTGAAGAAGCAATGAAACTAATGGGGCATCTGGTTACACTTCGAATTAATAAAATATGTTATCCCAATGAGACAAGAAACAATCAATACTTTATGAATTATTCTAAAAAGCATGGAAAGGATAAATCAGAAATTTGGATTGAAAAATTTGAAGGGAAAGAATTTTATCAGATACTTGATATTAATGAAAATATAAATAATTTACTAGAGAAAAAATATATACCAGATCCGGAAGAATTTTTTTATACTACAGAAATCCTTCTTAAGAATGGTGATTTATTATATGGACCTTTTGAGTATGATCTTACTGATGGAAAACTAAATTTATTAGGTATGCAAGGAAATGATTATTTTGTAGGAGCAACTAAATTTTATTTATTAAGCAAATATGTATGTAATATAAAGGATGAAGTTGAAAAAGACATAATTTCTTTATTACCCAAAGGACTCTTAGAAACACCCAATAAGTGTGACATTAAATATGATTGGATTAGTAAAGATAAATTGATTGATGTATTTATTTCAGCAATAAAAAACAATGGTGGAAATACAAAAAAACAATTAAGAGAGAGTAAAAATAACTTAAAATCATTAGTAGAGAATAATAGTGATGTACAGCTATCTAAAGTAAGAGTAGATAAAATAAATGCTCTATTATCATCGTTTGATGATAATTACGTATATTTGACAAACATAATACAGTATTTTTTAAATGATGAAGAATTAACAGGAATGTTGGTTAAGGAAACTGTAGAAAATAATTTTGAATTGATTGAAAATAAACTTTTAGAAAGTTCCAAAGTAATTAAACATATAGAAGATTTAAATAATCAAAGATTGGGTTTGGAAGAAGATATAAAAACTTTAAATGGAAGAAAAGATGAAAAAAAGTCGATTCCTGATAAATTAACAAACAAAGAATTAACTGAACTAAAAAAAGAATATGAAGAATCACAAAATAAATTGACTAAAGTTCTTGATGAAAATAAAGAGTTATCAAGTAAGTTAGAAGATATTGGAAAATCTAAAGACAGCATTGAAGATTTAAAAAGGAATATTAAAAAATTAACAGAAGAAGCAAAAGTTGTAGGTGAACAGGTAGAACAGCAAATTATTACTAAAAATGATATGAAAAAAGAATTGAATATCATAATCCAAGAATATAACGATCAAGCAAAAACAATTGCAAAAACCTTTGACAAAGACATGCTTGGACGAGTACTTCGTGTTGCAAATGGAGATAAATTTGAAGAAACTACCGCTAAACCAGTTTTTGATAAGTCATCATTAAATAATGAGTTAAGTAGTTCTAAGATTATTGAAAGAGTTCAAGATTATATTGTTAATAGTGCTCTTCGTGAAGTTTCTCTAAATGATGTGGTTAATTATTTAATATGTATTTCTCAGGGTTTCATAACAACCTTTGCAGGAAATCCAGGTACTGGTAAAACCTCATTATGCAATATCTTAGCAATGTCGTTAGGTCTTGTTGGTAATATACCCGCACAAAGAAGATATGTAGATGTTTCAGTGGAGAGAGGATGGTCGTCTCCTAAAGATTTTATTGGATATTACAATTCACTTACAAAAACAATGGAAAAAAGTAATGCAGAGGTATTTGATGCTTTGAGTTTACTCAACAGTGAATACGAAGAGGAAGAAATAGCTCCATATCTAATTCTATTAGATGAGGCGAATCTTAGTCCAATAGAACACTACTGGGCACCCTTTTTAAAAAGTTGTGATTTTGATTCATCGTCAAATAGATCTCTCTCCTTAGGAGGCAATGAAACTTGGAAAATTCCAAAGCATTTAAGATTTCTTGCAACAGTGAATTTTGATCATACTACAGAAGAATTATCTCCTAGGTTTTTAGATAGAAGTTGGATTATTACCTTGAATCCTTCTTCAATAAATGAAGATTCAGGGGAACTTGATAATTTTGATAACATTGATAATATGGATGATATTGTTTCTTTTGCATCGTTATCTGCAGCTTTTTTACCTAGTAAAGATGATTTTATCGATGATGCTATTAGTAATAAATGGAATATCATTAAAGCTATTTATAAGAAAAATTCCTTCCAAATAATGCCTCGTAATTTAATTATGATTCATAATTATTGTCTGGTAGCTTGTAAAAATATGAGCTGCGTTACACCTGATACTAAATTAGCTCCACTTGATTATGCTTTTTCAGAGAAAATATTACCATTAGTTAATGGTACTGGAGATGATTATAAAAATTTGATTGATGAACTATTAAAAGAGTGTAAGGAACAGAACATGCCAATAAGCAATGCACATCTTATAAGAATAAAGAATTCAGCAGATAACAACATGGGATATTATCAATTTTTTTCCAAATAGATAATTTTGTTTTTAATAAGGAGAAATGTTTTGGAGCTTAATTTAAAACTACTTGGTCAAGATCCTTTAGATGTTGTGCTGGTAACTCAAACGGAAAAACTCCCAAGAATTGATAATGTTGACTTATCTGAAAGTAAAATTGTTATTGAAAATAATCGGTATGAAATTGATTTTTTTGCAACTTTTTTAAATAAAAGTGAAATTGAAAATATTAAGCGAATTGATTTTTTTCTTAATGATGGTTTCATAGGTAAGGGAATAATTAAAGAAAATTCAAAGGATTGTTATGAAGGGAAAATTGAATTCTTAAATGAGGACCAAAAGAGTTTTGGTGAAGGTGATTCTTATAAGTCTGAAAGGAAAGCGAAAGTTAGATCTCAGGTGTTTTTATTACAATATGATTTGGTGTTACTTTCTACAATAATTACATATATTGATGATTCTCAAAAAACTTTTTATGGGGATTATATGCTGTGTGTAAGTAAAAATCCCAATGATAATGAAAATATTAGTAATATGCTCAAGGAGTTAAATTCCTTCAATTATTCGCCGATAAATGAACTACTTTTTAATGTTAACAAAAAGGAATCGAAGGTCGCCTTGCATAATGGTAATTGGAAGTATCATACTTATAAATCTTTAAATATATTTCTACAATTGGTTAAAGATGTAGTTGTATGTTATCAAGAAGAACTTCGATACTTTCAAAGCAATGCCAAACAGAAAATTCAAAGTAAGAATGTTGTTGAACCTTTTAATAAGGTCAGAAAGATTTCTAACAATGGTGTTAATTGGTTAATGCAAAACAGCAATATGCTAGCTGAAGTGGATGCAGAATCAGGTATAATGTATAATGGAAAGCATTATATACCTTTAAAGATGCAAACTGAAAATAAATTAAAAAGCTTGGATGTATATGAAAACCAAGTAGTATTAGGGTTTCTATATCTTGTATATGATAAGACAAAGCATGTTTTTAATGAATTGCAATTAGAGTATCTAAATACTAAAAATATAATCACGAAGGTTCAACAAAAGGTGTCTGGCGAATATTTTGCTCCTATTATTACCCTTAAGAATATACAAGTAGAATTCACAAAAAAATCTATAAACAAATTAGAAAAGGAATTGGATCAGTTAGAAAAATTATATAGACATTATTCTATTATATTGCCTGTAAAAAAAATGGAGTTTAATAACTTTCCTAAAAAGACAAAAACTTTTCAAGAGATTTTATCCTATATTAAAATTTTCCAAATAATTAGCCGTTGGTTCCAGTATGGTGATTTTGATTTTTCAAAGGATAAATTGATATTGCGAGTTAGAACGTTGGATAAATTATTTGAATACTATTCTTTATATAAATTGTTAAATTTATTATATAAAGAAAGTTTCAAAGCAATTGAAGATTTCAATCGTACAAGAACTTTTACTTATGATGTAGAGGGAAGCTTATACCAAAATGAAACAGATATACCCAATACTTATTACCTAGAAAGGAATGAACTTAAAGCTACGCTTTACTATCAACCAGTAATTAAATCAGATGGCTTTTTTAATAATATTTCATTGTATAGAACAACAAATGGTATTCCTGGATATTATACTCCAGATTTTGTTATTAAATTTAAAGATCCCAATGGGCGAGAAGAATATATAATATTAGATTCAAAGTTTTCATCATTTAATACCATAAAGAAATATCAACTAGATGAAATAATAAATAAGTATTCAGCACAAATAGCTGTAGCAAAAGATATTACTGAACCTAGAATGGTGTGGATACTACGAGGGAGAGTTTCTAATCATGAAGATAACGTAGATGTTTGGTATTATAATTCATCTCCAAATGCTAGAAAAAATAGACCTGCAACCTCTTATGGTGTAATAGCTATTAATACTAGAGCGGATGTTGAAACTAGGTTTTGGAATGAGATAAAGAAAAACATTGATTGTGTAGAATGGTAAATGCAAGGTATATAAAAAATCCTATTAGATCCCCGTACTAAAAGCCTCTGATAGGGAGAAAATAATTTAGGATTTCACCTATTAAAAACTAATTAATGTGATGTCCTACTTCTTGTAGGCATCATCG
>CAYWGU010000158.1:0-5594 GCA_964457975.1 uncultured Spirochaetaceae bacterium
CAGGCGTTCGAATCGCCTGCGAGACATAACCTGCTTTCTAAACTTAGAAAGCAGGTCTTTTTATTCTTATATTCTCAAAATCTCCTAAATGAGTTAAGAATTCCTCGTTAAACAGTTTATACAATTTCTTTCATATAGGTTAAACTCTCAAAAATAAATAAATTGCCATAAAATTCTTTTTTTTAATAAAACCCACAAATTAGAAACTTGTTGTACTATTTATCTCGAATGACTTGAAGTTGCTATCTAATTTTGCCTTTACATTATTATTTTCTGGATGTTTTCAAATTATTATATCTTTACTTTACAATATTTTGGCATGCTCAACTATTGAATTAATTTCTTGTTTTAAAATCTTATAGTTATTAATAAGAATACTACAACTAGTCCAACCAGCACGTCTTTCTTAATTAGATAAAGGTTTCCAATTTTTCAATAAGTTCAAGTACAAGGAATATTTGGGAATTAAGATTAAATTATTAACAGTATATTTTTTGTATAACTTAAAAAAAGAAATTAGAATTTATTGAATTGGTAATTCTTTTAATCATTGTCTCAAAAGCACCATCGACAATTTTTGAATCTAACGTATTTTGCTTGCTCTTTAACTCATACTGACAACCAAAAAACAGACAATAAAAAAAACTACTGGTTTATTATTTTTGAAGTAATCTATCTCAACAATACCCCAACAAGAGCAGAACATGTTTTCTGAACCCATATCTTCACCTCACACTTACAATTTGTGAGTTCTTATTTTACCCATTAGCCAAAGATAAGTTAAAATTTAGAATCATTACTAATAGACCCTACTTTCTTCAAGTAGATCATAAAACTCCGTCTTACCAAAATTTAATCCAGCATCTTGCATTCGATATTTTCTTACATCATAAAGATTTTCAATTATTTTAGATTTATCTTCTTTCATTCCAAAATGTAAAAGCCTATGACAATTAGGACAAAGGCAAATCAAATTTGAATAAACATCCAAACTGGATGATATTTCTCTTTGCATATTAAGAGGTATGAGATGATGAGCTTCCATATATTCTTGATGGGTGTTTTTGGATATAAAGGATTTATGAGTTTTGTTGATTTCACATTCATAGTTTGAAGCTATTAAAACTTGATTAACAATAATCCTATCACGCCTCTCACTTTCTGTTTCACTTTTAAATATTGTAGATTTAACAGGACAGGGTTCATCAAGTAGTGATAATAAGTTATGGCTATTATTTAATGAATTACCTTCAGAGAATTCTATATAACGATTTAATCCAGCAGAATACATTTGATGACCTTTAAGATTTAATCTCTTAAAATCCTCATCATTAATTAATGAATCTTTCAACTCCAATAATTCTTCATATGAATCTATATCAAATATTGATTCATAATCATAACCTAAAGTAATCATAAACGAGGATATTTTTTTTAAGCTTTCCAAATAATGTTTGGATGAACTTTGGGAAAGACCACGTACCTCTAAAATATAATTACTAAATAATTCTTTTTGCATATTCTAACAACCTATTGTGCAATTATCGCAGCTAAAAGATTACAGCGCAAGCTCACAAGCTACTCATCGATGTTATTGTTCTAATTAAATTAGTTTGATATCCAAAATCTGATGTTTATTATCAAATCCAAGTCTCTTCATCAACTTGTTAGAACTTATATTTGAAGCTTCTACAGAAGTTAATATATTTAAATTATCTTTCAAACCAAGCTCAATCAAGTAAGATATTATGAATTCACCTATTCCATTGGACCGAAATTCTGGTGCCACAATAACCCCTAAAAAGGAAGAACCTTTTTTAAACCAAGTTCTTGCCTCTCCAACTCCAACGAAGTTATCATCAATATAAAACAAATATAATCCTTTATTTTCAATTACAGCAGTGCAATAAAAAAACAACCAATCACGTGGTGCTCCCTCTAGACTCTTTTCTTCTAAATCAACAACAGCATCTAAATTATCTATTGTTGCAAGTCTAACTATTATTTCATCTCTTTTTATCACTTTGTAATTATCTTTATTCAATGTATATAAATTATCATGTATTGATTTAACAGCACCATAAGGCGTTAGAATTTCAAGATAAATTGAATCATAAGTGGGAACCATTGCAGACTTGCATTGATGATCCTCTATTATTTGGTTGAGTATTGCTTTTGATTCTTTTCTAAATTCATCATTAACATAAAATTGGATCAAAATGCTTTCATCATCCAAAGAAAAGAAACCAATTTCTAAATCATCCATATCTATTCTGTAATATCTTGAATTATCAATTATTGCTTGTTCAAAGAAGTCATCAGGAACTGATTCTAAAGTATCATAATGGTCACCCATAAGAACTTTTAGGCTATCTTGTACCGTTATTTCAAATTTATACATCGAGGCCTCTCTCGTTGTTTATGTGTACTAAAAAATAATTACATTGCTTCCATTCGTCAATCAATCTTCTTTATCTTCAAAATAAAACCAACACCATAAATAATTATAGCATTGGTTTCATTATTCAAATAAAGGATTACTTTCTTTAGTTTGTTAAATTCCTTTTAAGAGAGGCTATCTCATTTTCAGATAAACCAATACTTAATAAATAGTTGTTTGCAATTGAAGGGAATTGATCGTCAGTAAGTTTAATACCTTCAGCTATTGATGCAAGCATCTCGTAAGGATTTTGCTTTGCATAATTGTATTGATAAGTTCCTTTCTTTATTCCATAAAAGTTTACATAACTTTGCATGTAATCATCTTCTATTTCTTCTTGATTGGCTCCCATCAATGAATTAAGTACTACAAATACAAATCCTGTTCTGGTTCTACCATCATCACCGTGAATTAGATAAGGTCCTTCATTATTTAAAATAAATCTCATTGTTTGAGCTACTTTCTCACCAAATTCGGGAGATACATAATCAGCGTTCATATCAACAAGCAATACATTGCCATTATCATATAAATCTTTATACCAATCATTTGGCATAAATCCCAAATCTCTTATCAAGGTATCAAGATTATCATCAAGATTAACAATATTTTTAATACCTGCCTCTTGAGCCAATAATGCTGAATAAGGAGACCTTGCATTAAAAGTAGTTGGACTGCAGGATCTATAAAGAATCCCATTCTTAATGTTACCAAAGTCTATATTTCTAAAATTTGCAAAGGATTCATCTGTAAGATAATCTTCTCTATCCAAAGAAGTTTCAAGATACCTCATTTCATACTCAGTCTGAAAACCAAATTCTTTATTCATAGTAAGGGTACATTCATCTTTCATAATTGCATCAATTTCATCACTACAGTTTTCATAACTTATAGCAAATTCTACAATTTCATCATGAATTCTAATTAAATAGGCGCCATTCTCAACATCATCATATTGGGAAACTACAGGAGCTGAATATTTTATTCCATTATACTCAACATCAACTATATCTCCATATTTATAACCTTTCAAGAAAAAATCATTGGCATTGATAGTCAATTCAATGTTTCCATTTTTATCGGCACTACCAAATAAGGTGTTAATCGATTCTATTGTTTTATCATCATCTTGAACCTGTACTATTTCATTTTTCACAATAACTGTTTGAGGAGTTGTTTTACATCCAATAAATACAAATGGAATTAGTAAAGTAAGTAATAGTTTTTCTCGAATTAATTTTTTATTCATTTTCATTTAATTTACCATAAATTTTTATTTCATTATCATAAAGAGATTGTAAATTCATCCAAAATTGTGCATCTATATGCAATAGATTTTCTAGCTTTTTGGCATAGTAACTTCTAATAGGGCCAACACCCTGACAAATGGCTTCTACATAATCAATTTCAACACCAGTTTTGTCTGCTAAATCTTGTTTTGTGAAACCATTATTTTTTAAAATTACCATTAGAGTATCACCTGGACAAATTATCTTTCTATCGTTATTTTCCATTAATTCTTCCTAAAAATATAAAAATCAATTCGTTTTTAATAATATCCAACATTTATACATAACCTATAATCATTTATCAAATGATTTTGTGCACGTTACAAAAGTAATACTCGCTAAGTACACAATGAATAACAAGTTATTTTATAAAGCCAAACTACCCATTGGATCCCAAGGTTTCAAAACAATTGGATTACTCTTTAACATCTCTCTTTGTTCTTGAGTCAAATATTTCTTATTTACAACAACTTGGAAGGTATATTCATTGAACCAATCATCACTCATAACAAAGAATCCTTTGTAACCAACTTTTTCACCCCAGCTATTTTCAACTCTCCATCTAGTAGATTTCTCATCATTATCTAGATTTACCCCAGTTAATACCATAGCATGAGTCATTAAAGATTCACCATAATCAAGACGTTGTGCTTTGGTCATTGGAAAAGTTGTTGAAAATAAATTATCACGATTACAAATATCCAATGCCATAATTCCTGATTCTCTTTCCATTGATTGACCGACATCAGAACCAAACCATACTACCTCACCATCTTTCATTTGATTGATTGCTGCAGCTTTTAAGTCTGCTATTGGAAGGTTTAAATATGTAACAGGTTGACCACCTCTTACGTTACCAAGATATTGTACTGTAAAGTTCTTACCAAAGGGTTTATCAACTGTTGGTGCATTAATGATACTTACATAATCACTCATATCCATTTTCACATATTCATTATAAAAATCTACCGGAGTTATATTTTCAATTCTGATAAATTTATTATCTTTATCACGAGTTTCATAGGTAAATTTCTTTGGAGGATTACCAAGAGAGATTGATAACATTCTATAAGTGGTGTCCAACATCTCTTCTTTCATTAATTGAAGTTCTTTATTTGAATTACCTTTTGATTTTGCGTCACGCAATTCACATGCAAAACCTCTAAGTTTTGTTGTCAAAGCTGTATCCAACTCACGAGTATTAGAAGATACACTACTTTCAGGCATTGCTGATTTTGGAACAACACCATATTTAGTAACCAGAGCTGCAAACATATCCCATTGTCCACCATCACCTAATGGATCAGATAGTAAAAAACTTATAACTCTACTACTTGTTTCTAATTCAGAAGTTTCAATAATATTTTCAAGGAAGTGATTTGTTTTTTCTAGTTTATCCCAAAACAATGGATAATTTTGTGATAGTTCTATTGTTTTTAAATTAAGATTTTTCATTACAGGAAGTTTCATCACATTTAATGCTGCAAACATCCAACATCTGCCTGATTTCTGTTGGTTAGTGATATCACCAGCTTCTAGACTTATTGAAAATTCATTTGAATTGCTAATTATCGAGTTACTACTTTTACAGCTATCAAGGATACCATTATTAACAACAGCATTTTGTGCTATATAATTTTTATCATTTAAATCATAATTTGATTTAAATTTGTCAATATTTTTTAAACTTATACTTTCGGTCATATTTGCCTCTTATCTATAAGATAACACACAAAGTTTAAATTGGGTATAAGTATTATTTTGATTTGGGCAAAAAAAAAGACACCCAATAAGGATGCTTGATTTTTACGTAAAGATAATAAAAAAAATAAAGGCCCGGCCGCTATCTACTCTCCCACATAATT
>CAYWGU010000159.1:0-5578 GCA_964457975.1 uncultured Spirochaetaceae bacterium
CCTTTATAGATATTTTTATCTAATGTTATATCTCCCGTAATAATAATTTGTCCTTGCATAATTTCTCCTTTTATAGTCTCCTCTCAATAAATAAATTAATATTATTCACTGATACTGAGATCGGCTGGTGTAACTTTTTGTAAACCCTTGTCTTGTTTTGATCACTATTATCTGCGTCTCTCATTCAGGTAACAAACATCATTTATTTATTTTATAAGTCAATAATTATTTCTACCACCAGATCAGGGATAACGATGGTAAACTTAAGTCAAGCCGCAGTACACTTACAATCCAAGTCGATTACCCAGAACTTCTTACCCAATTCTATAATCTCAAGTAAAAGAAATAGCCAGATTTACTGCCACTTCCACTAGAAAATCCTGCTGATCCCGTAAATCCTGATTCTGACAATTGCATCCTTACCCATCCCAAAATTCCCAAAATCCAGATCAAGAATTGCGTATATAGACAATCCCTCATCCAATTATTTATCCTCATATTTTAATTGATTCCACTGCTTATATCTTGATACTTATGGATAGTTATCTGCCAGAAATGAAATTCTCTTTTCACATTCTGCATAATATAATTTACTTTTACAAAGGAATATTTTTAATATAAAACTGGACAATATATCTTATATATATAAAGTGCAATTATTAATAAAATAAGATTAATGAAAAGTAATTTTTGAGAAGTTAACTTGGTAGAATTGAATGCATTTAATTATGAAAGATTTATTAGGGATGATTCTATGGAAAACAAAATAAAACATAAAATTTTTATCAGTTACGGTAAAAAAGATGCAATGGACTTTGCACAAAAGCTTGATAAATGGCTTAAAGATAATGGATATGAGCCTTGGTTTGATAAAAATGATATCCCTGCAGGAGTCCCTTTTGATGTAGCAATTGAGTTTGGTATTGAAGATAGTAAGGTTTTTATAAGTCTTTTGTCATCGTGGAGTTTAAAACCAGAAAGTTTCTGCCGGAATGAGATAGTATTTGCTCAAAACTGCAAAGTACCTATTATTCCTATAAGAATAGCTGATATTACTACTCCTCCTGTACTAATTGCTTCTTTGAATTATATTGATGCGGCTAATGATCCTGAAATTGCATTTACAGCTCTTCCTGAAATGTTACAATACGCAATTACTTATAATCGATCCAGCTATCGAAGATTAACAGAAGATGAAAATAAATGGTGGCTCGATCATAAAAAGATGAATTTCGAAGAAGAGCTTTCTAAATATGGAGTTCCATTTATCGGAAGAGAATGGTTATTTGAAGACATTAATGAATGGATCAATGATAATGATTCCAGGTTATTATTAATAATTGCTGATGCAGGAATCGGGAAAAGCACTATTGCTACTCAGCTTACTACGAAATTCAATATTAGAGGTATACATTACTGTTCCAGCTCTATTGATAAATCATGTGAGGCAATTTCATGGCTTTATGAGCTTATATATCAACTTTCAGCACAATTTGATTTATATAGAGAAAAAATTGAACAATTTGTAGAACCTGATTGGAGTAAAACCGTTGAATCGTTATTTAGAACTTATGTAATTGCTCCACTGAATTCTTTTAAAAATGAAATTGATGTTTCACAACCCTGGATTTTTATCATAGATAGTTTAGATGAATCTCTTTCTATTGCAGGTTTAAAACTTGTGGAATTACTCAGCTGGTCTGTATCAAGATTACCTGACTGGTTGCGCATAATTGCGACTACTCGTCCAGATCAAACTATAATTAGTGCTTTAGAATTTGAATTTGTTAAGAAATTGGTGATTCATTCTGATAATGAAAATAATCAAGCTGATTTAAAGAAGTACTGGAAAATCAAACTAAATAACATTGTTATGAAAGCTAGTGAAATTCAGATATCAAAAATGATTGATAAAATATTGAAATTAGCTGAAGGTAATTTTCTATATTCAAAAGTGCTGCTTGATTACCTGGTAGATATTAATAAAGAAGGAAAGGATATTTTTTCAGTATCGCTTGAATTCCCAAAAACCCTAACTGGTTTATATCGGGTGATGTTCAGAAAACGATTTAACGATATTACAAAATACAAAGCAGATGTTCTTCCCTTACTAAACTGTCTAATTGCAGCAAAAGACAAAATCCCAGATGACTTGCTTATTGGAGCTAGTAAATTAGATGAGGAAACTGCCAAAAACGGTATTTCTCTTTTATCTCAATTCTTAATTGATTCTGAAAATTGTTATTCATTGTTTCATCAAAGTATTGCAATGTGGTTGAAAGAATATAAACGCAGCAATGAATTCAGTTGTTCAGAAAAAATCGGACAAAAACTTCTTGCGGATGAGTGCTGGAAAGAATTTCTAAATAATCCTATTAAAAAATCATCATATTGTTATGATAATTTACATATTCATCTTATGGAATGTAAATTATGGGATAAATTGTTAGAATTAATAAAACACCCCGAAATGAACTTAATTAACAGGTGGGTAGAGGGCGGTGAAACACAGATTGGTATTTTATGCTTAGAAGGTATAATTAAGGAATTTTATAAAGATAAAAAGGAAAGAATCTATATCTTAGGATTAACTTCACAACTGGCAAGAATTTATAGTGTTACCGGTAAATATGAGAAGGCGGAACATTGGCTTTCCAAAATTCTTAAACAAACGTCTTTGTTTCGAGGAAGACGTATAAAAGCTATCACACTGCATGAGCTTGGTTCAATTCACCTATATTTAGGAAATTACGATCAAAGTATCTGTTTATATCGTAAAGCTCTAAACTATTGTAATCAATTCTGGAGAGTTTATCATGATGAAGCTGCTGCTAATTTAATTGGTATGGCTACTGTAGAGATTGAGAAGTATGATTACAAAACTGGCAAAGATCTAGCATCTAAGGCAATCATAAGATCCCATATGGCTTATGATATCAGGCATGTCATTGCAGGAGAATTGCTTATTGGTAGCGCACTTAAATCTTTGGGAAATTATATGGATTCTGAGATTTTTATAGATAACGCGTTAAAAAAATGCGATGAATATACTCAGGAAAGATATAAGTGTCGTTTACTCATGCTGAAAGGCTGGTTGGAGTTTGATAGATCAACACTGAAAAATGAAACCCCCATAAAGGCAAAATTTCACTTTGATGAAGCTCTAATCCTTTCAAATAGAGTCCAGGATTTCTTTGTTCAAATTGAAGCAAATCTTAGTTTAGGATGGGTTTCCTTGCTGGATTCAAAACTTGATGAATCAGAATATTATTTCTCAAATTCATTAGAACGAGCTAATGAAAACTATCATAAAGAACTTGTAACAGGTATAAAAGTGGGATTGGCTGCATTAGAGCATAGAAAAAGTAATTATGATAAAGCTTTGGATCTTTATAAAGAGATTTTAGATTATTGTAATAAAAACGATATCCGGAAGTGGCAATATAAAACCCTAGCAGGAGTGGGATCTCTCTTTTTTTGGCAGAATGATCAATTAGAGGCAAGTAAATACTGGAGTAAAGCTCTGAGAGTAGCTCAATCTATCTCTCAGGGAAAAGAAAAATTATGTAAAGCTATAATTAATGCCTGTAAAAATGATATTTTATCGATTCCGCGCTAACTATATTGCTGGATAGTAGTTCATTTTTTCTCAATACAAGAGCTTGCGGAAGATGAAGGAGAATTACTTTTATGTTCGTTTTCCCTTTCAATCCTTTCTCTTATACTCATACTTTTTTCCCATCGATTTCTGGTGAGTAAGTGATGTTTCGGAAAAAATAATTTGAGAAATAATAATTTAATACTCATTATTTACCTCCTTGTTATTTAAAATTAGTATCATGTCTAAAAATGTATTTACAAAATATAATTATAGGATAAAGAATTAACCTAACAAGCTTTTTTGAAAAAGGATTATTATTTATAAATAATGCAACCTTGGGACTATATTTATAATATAATAATACAAAATTTCTACCGCTTGAGTTTGTTAGTAAAATTTTATCACGAAATTGTTGCAAAATTATAACTTCTTTACTCGTACAAGAATTGTAAGCAGCACTGGCAATGAAACAACCAGATGATTGTGAACTGAAATTTGAGTTAGTTCCCAGTGGTGAGCTTGATCCACTATGAGGTAAACCACTATAAAATGTATTATCATTCTTTGAATATTGAGACCTGAGTGGTGAGCCGGCTACACTATGAGGTGAACCACTTGAAAATCTAAAATCGCCCTTCTTTTTTTGATCCGACAGTAAATACAGAATTATGCTTTTCTTTAAATCAGTTGACCTTGTATTCAATTTATCACGGCATATTTCTTCAATTAACGTTAAGTATTCAGGATTACTGAGTAATAGTGCTTTTATCTGGCTCTGAATCTTTGGCTCATTAGCGAACAATTCCAATATTTCTTGCATATCCTTTTCCTTATAATTTATAAGCATTCATTACACCTTACGCGTTTGTAAAATATAAATATCTTAAACTCTGTCAAGTATTAAATCCATTTTGATCCGATTTTGAAACTTAATACCATTTTTGAGTGCTTCGAAGATGAATTTTTTATTCTTTTATTTAATATATTATACATTCAGAACACCTGACCTCAAAAACTAATTATTTTATATTTCATTACATAATAGACAGTTATAAAAGCAAATAATCTTGAGTTAAAGAAATACACCTGACACCAATATTGGGAATATCAGGTTTAATGGTGTTAAGAAAGCGATTGCCATTAAAGCTTATACTTGCTGTTATTAAAGAGGTTATGTGTAATTATTGTAAATATTGTATGACCCCTTTATAAAAAAGTTTAGGTCAATTCAATATCATTGAGGTCAGGTGTTCTGACATTACACTATTCCAGATTTATTATTGGTAATTAGAAAACTATTTTTGTTTTAATTTATCACAATCGCATACAGCTTTCTGTATATATTACATTAATTCATTGTTTTAGCCAATTAAGTGCATTACACGAGACCTTGAAGTGAAATAACAAAGCACATAGTGAAATTTTGTGCTTTATTGTTTTGTCCATAGTATTCGATAAGTGTACCACCCCAAACGGGAATTTTAAATTGAGAACTGTTACCAAATGTTACCAAATGTTACCAGAATGTTACCTCGTAACTAATAACTATTATGTTAGTTACAGCAAAAAATAACATTTTTGCCCTTTTTAAGATATACATGCCCCAATATTTAACTTTTACGATTAACAATTAACGACTAACAACAATAAATAAGAATAAAAGTAAGGAAAAGGTAAGGTCATAAATCCCTGCAATAATATTAATTACAACAAAAACTTACTTTTTTGCCCTTTTTGAGATATACATACCCCTATATTTCACTTTTCTCATCACTCATCACCCATCACCCATCACTTATTAACCTCTTCAGTTCATATTGTTCGTTTTGCCTGCCCACCCGCAGTTTTAACGAAGGTGGGTTCGTTGCTTAAAATCTCTTTATTCTCAAATTACATTACATTTTTTCGCGTCATTTCGCGGTTTTCGCGGTTAAATAGTCTTATATTACATTACATTATCTGTGGTAATCCGTGTAA
>CAYWGU010000160.1:0-5569 GCA_964457975.1 uncultured Spirochaetaceae bacterium
CACATTGGAATTACTTCATCGAGCAAAACTGCATCTTCTCCTTCTCAATAAGTATACCAAAATCTAAATGTAACTTCACCGTTATCTTTTTCAACGGCACCTGTTGCAAAAACTGATGAAATGGCAATTATTGAAATTGACAAGAATACTATAACCTTTTTCATATTCCCTCCTAAAAAAGTGAGTGTATCCACTTCTTTTTAATTTATTATAAAATAGATTATTGGAGGAATAAATAGAAAATAATGACTAAATTTGTAATTTAGCGACTTTTAAGGACCTCTTTAACTCTTGTCTTAAGCATTAGTATACAATTTTATATTTTATGCTTTTTATTGTTGAGATTATAATTTGACTATGAATCTATAGAATAACACAATGATGAAGAATTGCAGAATAATAGTCCTTATCGTAAAATTACTTTAGATTTAGTGCAAAATCGTAGTAAATCTAAAATAGAAAAGGATAAAAAGTTGATTATTAAAAGAAAGGTTTACTTAAATAGGTTGATTTCACATAAACATAACAAGCGAGTTAAGATTATTACTGGTGTGCGTCGATGTGGAAAATCATTTTTGCTATTTTATTTATTCAAACAATATTTAATATACCAAGGCATCAAATCCGATCATATAATTGAGATAGCGTTTGATAATCATAGGTATAAAAAATACCGTAATTCTGACAAATGTTTTTAATGGTTTTTTACATATTCCAAATGCAGATGTTTATGTTACCGGAAGTAATTCAAAATTTCTATCAAAAGATGTCGCAACAGAATTTCGGGGCAGATGCGAGGATATCATCAGTCAGCATCTTCAATTGTGCCTCCATCTTAAGCGAAAACCCAAGATTCTCCATTCTGCCGAACAGACGGCCCTGTCGGTACCGTATATCAGAGAGATGGGTTGAGAGCTTCTCAAGATCCCAGGTAAACTGTGTCCAATTCGGATGTTCATGTATCCACATTATAATCACCTCAATTTATGCAGTAATTATATAACAGAATCATAGCACTGTTAAGCATAATACCCGCACTATATGCGGTGAATAACACCCTTATTCACTGCAGAAAGATGCGAGGGACCTAACTTAGGAGGTAGGAATTTGAATGATAAAAGTATCTAGGATTAGATAAATAAACTGCTTAGGATATTCCTTTAAATGGAGCTACATATAACTATCCTCTAATAGAAAATCAATAATATTTTTATGAATGATGCCATCTTGACTAAAGTCAATGAGATCCATCGACAATACATATTTTGGGAAGTTATCTTTTATAGTTTTATAAACACAAAATTCTCTTTGTCTTGTTTTTTCATCCCCCATAATATAAGAAACTTGATAATAGTATAATTGATTGCCCTTTTTAGCAATAAAATCAATTTCTTTATCTTTTATTTTTCCAATTTTTACATCGTAGCCTCTTGAAATAAGCTCGATATAAACAATATTTTCTAGAGTTCTTTCAATATCTTTTGTGTTAGAAAATCCTTTTGCTTGACGAAATCCATGATTTGTTAAATAGTGCTTTTCATCTACCTTGAGTATTTTCTTTCCTAGGGTATCATATCTTGGCACTTTTTTTATGATAAATGCTTGGATACAATATTCTAAATAATTTGAGATTGTATCTACTGAAACATTTCTGTTTTCATTTCTAAAATATTTTTTAATACTGTTAGCTGAAAAGGTATGACCTATATTTTCAATCGCATAGGATAGAATACGGTTAAATATATCCACATCTCGTATGTTATTGTATTGCAAAACGTCCTTGACCAATACTGTATTGTAAACATCATCTAAATATTTCAAACTAGGTGTTTCATCTAATTTAAAGTATTTTAAAAAAGGCAGTCCTCCTAATTTTATGAATTTATCAAATAAATCTTCTTTGGATAAATTCATATCATCAAATAATTGAATAAACTCACCAAAGGTAAATGGTTGAATTCCAAATTCTATATATCTTCCTGCTAATAAAGTTGCAATATTCCCAGAAAGAAGAGTTGAATTTGATCCAGTTAAGTAAATATCACAATCTTTATCAACTCTCAGTCCGTTGATAACCTTTTCCCACCCACATACCAGTTGAATTTCATCAAAGAAGAAATATACTTTTCCTTTTAGATTTTCCAACAAGGGTTGTAAGTATTTAAGCAAAGTACTTGCATTGGTGACATTAAAAAGTTCTATAGATTCAAAGTTTAGATAAATCTTATTAGCACCGGGTACATTGCTTAATATTTCATCCTTTATAATTATTAGAATTGTTGATTTTCCAACTCGTCTCATTCCTGTTAAGACTTTAATAACAGGCTTGTCTACAAATTGTTTAATTTTTTCAATATACTTAGGTCTAGAAATATAATCCATAACAAACACCTTTTTCTCTACTATTATATAACATGTTGCATAACAGCAGAACGTTGTAACAAATGTAGTAATATTAGCAACATGATTATAATTTGTATTTTATAATGATGAGAAATTGTATATTTATATTACCATATATATGGCAATAAAAGTTGTTGATAATCAGTTATTTTGGTATGGTTTATAGAAAAATAACACAATAAATATTTATTATTCTGTTGCAATTGTCACATACTTAGTTAGCTAAAGGTGATACTATTCTAGTATGCAAAAGAACTAGATAGATAGTTTAATCTATCAAGGATTTATTATGATACAAGAAAATTACAAGATTAATGAAAAGCTTTGGGAAATTGGTGTAGTTGATGATAGGGATGTTCCATTTCATAGATTAATGCTAACAAAAGGTACTACTTATAATAGTTATTTTTACGATACTGATAAACCAACTGTAATAGATAGTGTCGATATGATGTATGGAAAAATTATATCGAAAACCTTAGTACTAAAGTTAATTTAGATAAGCTTTGTTACATTGTTGTAAATCATACTGAGCCAGATCACTCTGGTGCTATAGGCTTGTTAGTTCGCAAAGCTAAAAATGCAAAGATTGTTTGTAGTGCTAAAGCTGTTGAACACTTAACTGAAGTTTATAAAATTACGGAACGTGAGTTTATTATAGTAAAAACTGGTGATACCCTTGATCTTGGTGGTAAAACATAAACTTCTACAATGTTCCAAATTTACATACCGAAGAAACCATGATGAGCTATTGCCCTGAAGACAAGATTCTTTTCTCTTGTGATATCTTTAGCACTCATATAGCCACCACCAATTCAACAAATAGTATAGAAAAAAATTCAATAGATGAAGATTATAGTGTTTACTATGATTTAATATTTAGTCCACATCGAATCTATATTTTAGATTTATTAAAAATTGTTGATAATTTAGATATTTCTTTAATAGCTCCTTCTCATGGATATATTCTTGATAAGGATATTAGGCATTATATTGATATTTATAGAGAAAAATCTAAAACGACCACTGAAGTTAAGAAAGCCACCATTGCATATACTTCAATGAGAAGCAATACAAGAAAAATAGCTAAGTATATGGCTGAAAAACTTAGTGCTACTAAGAGATTTGATGTATCTGTATTTGATACTGATAAAGTTGATCACAAGGAAATACTTGAAAGTATTGCAAACTCTGAATTAGTTTTAGTTGGTAGTGCTACAAGATATGGTGATATGATTGGTTCTCTTGAGGCTCTATTAAAGAACTTACCTAATCTAAAGGATAAAACTACTGCAGCCTTTGGCTCTTTTACCTGGAGTGGTGAAGCTATTGAAATAATTGGAGATTATCTAAAAGCTGCTTCTTCTCATTATTTGACAACTTCAGAAACAATTAAAAAAACAGGATGCATGGAATATGAATTCCCTCTTCGTTTACGATATAATTTGAGTGAAGAAAATATGAGTAAAGTTGATAGCGCAATAACCTATTTAGAAAGTATTTTGAACTAAAGTATTTTTAATTTCAATTTAATTAAAGCTCAAATATAAAATTTGAGCCTTTTAAAGAACAGTTAATTATTCGCTAATTTCTAAAGAGAAAAACTACCTAACATAAAGACATAGTTTGTTTACATAAAAGAATAGGATTCAAACCTATAAATGACCATACCTCTACTTTAATTTTTTATATTTCAATTATAGTATATTATAAAATATTATTGTTTTTTTTCATCATAAACTGTAAATATAGTTGGAATTTGGATATCATATTCCTCCCACTTTTCATCACAAGACAAAAATTTTTCTTCACCAATAGCTCTGAATTTAAACCCAATAATAGAATTATACATTAGAGCAATTTAGAAAGATAGATGGCAACATAGCTAATCTTTTCTACCACTTATCAATAATGCAAGTAAGCAATCTTTAGACAACTAGATTAAGCAATAACAGCTTTTAGAAAATGTTCTTTAGCTTTTTGAATATCTATATTATTTATATAATTATAATAAGCTATATAATAATTCTTAAACAGATAACTCCCAAAAAAACCTTTTATAAAAAAACATCCATGATGAAAAAAGTTAAGGCAGTCTGAAGCTGAGAAAATTAAACAATTGAGATTTTTAGTTGTTTACCAAGAGCTTTAGCTACTTTTTCTAATGTAGAAATCTTTGTGTCATTTGCATGATTCTCCATTCGAGAAATAGTGCTTTTAGTTGTATTAACTCGTGAGGCAAGTTCCGTTTGAGTCATTCCATTTGCTTCTCTAGCTTCTTTGATAAAAGCGCCAATTTTAAAATCTTCATAGCCTTTCCAAAAAAGCTCTTTTGATATATTTTCTTTTTCTAATCTTTCGTCAATATATTTATCTAAGTTCATTTTTTCCTCCTAAAATAATCATCTTTATAGGCATGAGCTAAGTGAATTTCTTTCATAGGTGTTTTTTGTGTCTTTTTAATAATTCCATGAGTTAAAATTATTAAATTATTTTTATCCCAAAAAGAAAATATCCTATAAATATTTGATCCTACTTTAATTCTAATTTCCCAAATTCCATCAGAGTTTTTTAATTTTTTAAAATATTTCTCAGGAACTCTTTCATTTTCTTCAATTAACTTAAGTGTCCAAAATATTTTTTGTAAAACTGAGTGATCTTGTTTATCAAGAAAATTTTTTAATTGGAATTTTACCAGACTCTGTTTCATAAAAAATAAGTTCTCTCATAGTTCTATAATGTTAGCATATATGCTAACATTAATCAAGATTTTAATTTTATACTTATTTAGTGTTGCTTAAAAGTTAATTGAATAGGTAAATGCATTTATATTTGACAAAAGGTATAGACTGATGTATTAAACCGGACTATATAGCCTTTATTTTACGAATTAAACCGAATGCAATTAAGTGCATTCTTTTTTTAACATCTAGTATTTTATCAAGTATCGTTATTGAAATAAATATTAAGAGAAATCTTAAAAAAAAAGAATTTTCCTACGAAAAACTATTCTTTCTCGGGTCTATTGGCAATCTGTCGAAAATTTGCTTTAGACCGGTAATTCATTTCCCTTATAATCTTTTGGTAATCTAAAAATAGTAGGTTAAAAAAGGGTTAAATCTCAAGGTACTTCTTTCTTTTTCCATAAATTCTAATTGATAATTGA
>CAYWGU010000161.1:0-5537 GCA_964457975.1 uncultured Spirochaetaceae bacterium
GCCCAAGAAAGCTGGCTGATTATGATGCACAGGGAAAACTGAAAGAAAACAAAAGGGGGAAAGAAATCCTTGGATATTAAGCCAAACCTGTGATAGTTTCCCTATCAAGTTGTCTCCTTGTTTCAACCAACTGCTCAATCAGTTGGACAAAAACCGGTAGATTTAAAAAAGTGAATTTATCCAATGAAAGTCGATATAATAGTTCCAACATATAACCGTTTTAAGATACTACGAGAAACTCTTGACAGTGTTAAAGCCCAAACGTATCCTGACTGGAAATGCTGGATCACTGAAGATGGAGAAACTGAAAAAACATTTAAAGCAATCAAGCCCTATTTAACAGATAATCGATTTGTGTATTTACCTGGTAAGCATTTTGGCTCACCCGCTTATCCAAGGAATCGTGCCATTCTTAATGGAAATTCTAAATATATTACGTTCTTAGATGACGACGACATTTGGCTGCCAAACAAATTGGAGTGCCAGATAAATTTCATGCAACGAAACCCGAACTGTATACTTCTGGGATGTAATGCGTATCGCTGGTCAGATTCAAAAGAATGGGATAGTTCTTTGCCGTTATATTTTCAAAAAAAACGTTCTTGGAATAAAATTCCTTATGAAGTTTTAGTGCAAGATAATTGTTTCATCCTTTCCTCGGTAATGATTCAACGAGAAGTCTTACAAAAATCAGGCCTGTTTAATGAACACCTTTCTCCCTTGGAAGTAATGGCCGAAGACTATGAATTGTGGCTTCGTATTGGTGCACTTGGCGATACCTGGAATTTACCAGAACCTTGTCTGATTTACAGGGAAACACCGCTAACATATTATTCTAAACTGAATCGAAAAGATAATTATAAATCAAGAGCAGCTATTTTAGACTCAGCTTTAAAAGGTACTAAACACATACCTAACCCACTTTCGTGTCCCGAAAACAGACATAAGGCTGCCGCATGTCGCTATGAAAGGGATTTCTATCTGAGAGGGCCGCGTTTTCTTGGGCGACTTCGACATGAAATAGCATTAAAAATAAAAACAATTTTATCGCTTCCTTTATAATAAAAAGAACTATCCATGAGAGAAATTATCAATTTTTTTTTAAAACCTTTTAAGATAGAGCTCCAGCCCACAGACGTAAAGTGGGAACGAGATGCTTTTGCAAAACTTTATGAATCACGGATTCATAAAGAAAGAAAAAAAGGGAAGTATCCTGCCGAATGTATTGTTTTTTCAAAAGACAGAGCATTGCAACTTCATGCACTTTTGGCTTCTTATTGCGAAAAAGGTGTTTCACCTGTCCCTGCCTATGTTTTGTATCAAACATCAAGCAGGTCTCATGAAAAAGCATACGAAGAACTTATTGAAATCTTTCAAAAACAAAAAATATCATTCGTCAAGCAGAATAACGCCAACTCATTCCAAGCCGATTTAATTGAGTTACTATCATCAATACAATCAGAAAAAACATTCTTTTTGGTTGATGATATCATTTTTGTTGAAAACCTGGATATAAATGATTTTGCTAATTTCAATACAGATAAATTTGTTCCTACCTTACGCATGGGTGTAAATTTAAACCGGTGTTATACATTACAGCAGGCACAACCTCTGCCGGAATGGATTACAGACATTATAAATGATGAAGATAAAATGTGCTGGGGGTGGAGATCGGGAATTTATGACTGGGGTTACCCCCTTTCAGTTGATGGGCATTTGTTCTCCACTCACGAAATGGCAGCAATTTCTAGATTAATTTCATTTAATGCGCCAAATACTTTTGAAGACGGCCTTCAAAAATTTTCCAAGCTTTTTTTACCACGCTTTGGTGTTTGTTACAAAAAATCTAAAATAATTAATATTCCTTGCAACAAGGTTCAGATTGAAAGGTCTAACACCCACGGCGCTATAGATCAGGACTTTTTGCTGGAACAATGGCAAAAAGGAATGCAAATGAATTATAGAAAATTATATGGATTTGTAAGTAATAGTGCTCACCAGGAAATTGCTTTCGAGCTAATCACGCGATAGCCTGCGCGATATACAAACCCTTGTGTGGCATATTTTTTCGTTGTTGTTTAGAAAAAGAGTTATAATATGTTGGCTGATCTTGAAAATATTAAAATCTTAGCAAACCATCATTTCTTCTTGAAATCATAAATTAGGACGGTTAATCAAATGAAAATATTATGTCATTTATTGGGAGGTGGATACAAATTTTTGAGATTCTGTGACCGAACTACGACTAATTTGTCTAAACCGAGAAAATCCATTGTAAATTGGCATCTTTTAAAAAAAAGAAAATCTATACGTTTACTGAAAAAAACGGATAAACTCCATTTAGGATGTGCCAATATCAGGATTGAAAATTATATAAATATTGATGCAGTACGCCTTCCAGAGGTTGACTTCCAGTGTAATCTAAAAAGGTTATATGATTTTTTCCCTGAAAATTCAATTTCAGAAATCTATATTTGTCATGCCTTGGAGCATTTACCGGCCAGGTTTATCTCCCTCTACTTGAAACAGTTTTATTATATTTTAAAAGTAAATGGCATACTAAGAATCTCTGTTCCGGACATTGCTAAAATCATGACCGTTGCAAAAACAAAAGACTGGTCGGATGATGAGATAGAACTGCTTCAAGGTGTAACCGGTGGTGGTCAGGATCATAAATATAATTATCATAAATCGTTTTTTTGGCCCGAATATTTAAAAAGAAAGCTGGAGCAAGCTAATTTCAGGAATATTGAAGAATACCCTCTTCGTCCACATTTTACTAATCAGGATATTTTTGATGCAAGCAATTGTGCAGGTTTTAAGCCTTATGGAATGGGACTCAGTCTGAATATGAAGGCTGAAAAATAATCAGTTTCTCATGAACAATCCTACGTAAAATAAAAAATGATGATTAAGATTAAACTCTCTTTTCCGTCTATTGAATGGCCTCTGGAGCAACAAACCCCGAACCACAGCGGTGTTTGGAAAAATTGTCATTTTTTTATTAATAAACCCATAAAGAAATGCGACTACTGGATCGTCTTCGAAGGTCCGGTCAAAGAGAGAGAGAAATCAATTTGTCCTGAAAAGAACACCATACTGATTACCGCTGAGCCCCCTACTATCAAAGAATATGATCAGCAATTTTTAAATCAGTTTAATACGATTATCACCTGCCACCGGAAGATAAAACATAAAAACCCTGTTTTCCAACAGCAAGGATTACCTTGGCATGTTGGGAGAAGACAACGAAATCATGTCAATCTGTCTTTTTCAAAGAGTTATGATGAACTTGTGGCCATTGATCACTTTCACAAGGATAGAAAGATCTCTGTTATTTCCTCAGCAAAAGATTTTAGTGTCGGACATAGGCGAAGGATTGAGTTTGTAAAAATACTGAAAGACCATTTTGGCGATCAAATAGATATATTTGGCCGAGGGTTCCGAGAAATTGAAGACAAGTGGGATGCGCTTGCAAGATACAAATATCACATTGCTCTTGAAAATTGTGCTGTAAAGGACTACTGGACGGAAAAGCTTGGTGATGCCTATCTGGCAGGATGTTACCCAATATACTATGGATGTCCAAATATTGAAAAATATTTCAATAACTCTGCTTTAACTGAAATAGATATCACTCAGCCTCAAAAGGCTATTCATACTATTGAGTCATGTTTTAAAGAATCGAAGTATGAACATTCTATGCAAAAAATTATGGACGCGAGAAAAGATGTGCTCAACCGATACAATCTTTTTGCTATGATATGCGAGCATATTAATAGAAATCAAAACAAGTTAACTAAAGAACAATACGTTAAAATAAAGATCACGAAAGAAGCTTCAAAATCAAATATATTCAATCAAATAAATTTATTAATTAAAAAGATTAAAACTTCAGCGATAACCGGTTAGGTTTGAAGTTCCCCCCCCCCAAAGTGCATATTCCGGTGAAACCTGCCACCTGTTCCGAAGATCAGTTACTAATTAAAACTATGTTATGAAAAATATGGCTTTAAATCAGGAGTAAAGACAATTTGTCGAATTGTGTCTCCCCATACTTCTTGAAAATAATTCCGTTTATTTGCATAAGACTTTTGTAAAATATGACCGCCCATAGGTGCTTTTTGCTGGACTCTCTTAACAAGTTCCTCCTTAGTCACTTGACTAAATGACCATTTAAGCCTCTTTTCATTTAGCTCAAAAGAAAAGAAATCACAAATCTTTTTGAATTCATTATCTCTATCCTTTTTAAAACGATCATGGCAAACAACAGTCGTTGCTTTGCTGTCAGAAAGTAACCATTTTTCCAAATGATCTCGATATTTTTTAGCAATACAGATCACATTGTCCTCATGAAACACCTTGTTCCATTGGATCAACTTAAATGGAAGTGAAAGCTTTCTATCATCAAAATATTGATAAATTATATTTGAATAGATGGTAGCAATTGGTTCGCGATACATATACAGAACATCGCCATGTTTAATTTTTAGTTCTAGGTCGTGATCATGAAACCACATCCAATCATCTCTCGATATCTCTAAAAACGTAACTCTTCCTTCACGCAATCTTGGACGATCAAAATAAAGCTCCATAACGCAATTTATCCAATGAGCGCCTGTTCTAGGATAACTAACAAAAAGAGGTAAAGAATACATTCTATTATCTTCCAAAATATAATCCCTCAGAAATATTTCTTAACTTTCTTTTTATACTTTTGGCCGTCACTTTGGCTTTCTTCCTTCTTTAAATGTGAGGTAACAAAGACTCAGTCGTGTTTGTGGATCCTAATAATGTCGTCTTGAATATCAAATTTCCAATCAGGGCATTTTTTGAGAATACATTTCTTTAGTTCTTCTAATGTAGGGTAATCATTGAAACCATTAAACTCGCGCGCATCGTCGATGAGAATAATATTTCCTTCAACAAAATGATCTAATATGCAATTCAATTCTTGCATAATGGGTGTGTTAAAATCACCTTTTGCAGTAATTCCTTTAGAATAATGGGCATCAAGCCAAAACAGGCATGGCTCGCTTATGTCAGCAAGAATAACAGGAAGAACCTTGCTGCTATCTCCATGAAGGATCAAGATGTTACGATGTTTGGAGAACTTCTTTTTTGCTTGTTCATAAAGGGTTTTATCCAGTTCAATTGAATAAATTTTCTTGAATGTATCCCTGACGGCATCAACCATATCACCCAGATATGTGCCCGTTTCTATAAATGTTTCGACAGAAAATATTTTTGCATACTCTTTAACTGTTTTTTGTTTAATAACGTCGGGAACAGGAATAGGATTACCCTTTTTATTCCAGTTTCTGACAGTTATCCTGTATCGAATATGATCTGTAACCTTCTTCACAATACTAACCAGCATAACCTAATCCTTTGATAGTAACAAAACTTTCTATAATTTGAGCAAAGCAGAGAAATATAACTTTAATAGTAGTGAATTTTTGTTCACTGAATAATCTGTCTTTCTATTTTAATGCCCATGTCCTCTAATTTCCTGATCACGATCGGCATAGCCTTTT
>CAYWGU010000162.1:0-5484 GCA_964457975.1 uncultured Spirochaetaceae bacterium
TTATTAATTAACTCACACAATGATATTTATCAATCAATCACTAATCAATACTTATCAGATTATAAGGATTCTTATAACAAAGACTTATTAAGTAAAATATATCAGTATTTATCTAAAAACTACAGAAATGAATATTATTATCAAAACACTCTTATCAATAAACTCTTATTGGGAAAACACAGTGTTAATACAACAACAGCTTTAACACAACTCCCTATAGAAAAGGCAAAAGCCGACTTTATACTAATTAATGGTAAAGCTGTAGTTTATGAAATAAAGACAGAGTTGGATTCATTTGCAAGATTAGAGAACCAACTACTTAACTATTACAAAGCCTTTGATCATGTATGTGTTGTTACCAGTCCTGACAAGTATGAGACATTAAACAAACAACTTAAAAATAAAAATGTTGGTATATACATTCTATCCAAACAAAATAGATTGCAGGTGAAAAGAAAACCACAAACCTTTAACCATTACATAACACATAGTTCTTTATTCAAAATCCTAAGGAAGAAAGAATTTGAAACCATCATACTTGATTATTATGGAAAACTACCTACAGCAAAACCTGTATTTTATTATGCTGCTTGTTATGAAGAGTTTGCTAAAATACCTTTAGATACTGCTTATACTAAATTCTTAAGAGAGTTAAAAAAAAGGAGTAACAAT
Source organism: uncultured Spirochaetaceae bacterium (assembly GCA_964457975.1). GTDB lineage: Bacteria > Spirochaetota > Spirochaetia > Sphaerochaetales > Sphaerochaetaceae > Pleomorphochaeta. Next base: position 673 of record CAYWGU010000162.1, read on the forward strand.
TTAAATAAAGAAGAATTCAAAAAAGTCCCTTATGAATTAAAATCCATGATATATTTTTCAGAACCATCAAAAGACCAATACAACCAATTGAGTAATTTCTTAAATTCAAAATATCAAGAGATTGATTGAGGGCTAGCACATAAAGGTTGATTCTCTTGTTTAAAGCCCTTGAATTTATCAAACTTAGAATTATAATTCTCAGCACTTTTCTCTTGAAACATATAAACTTTTTTATCATTTTTAGTTAACAGTTAAAGCTCACCACCAATCAATAATATAACTTTAGAAGTAACTCCATGTTCTACGATTCCTTGCTTTAGAGAATAGGCTAAACCTTCTAGAGCACTTATCACCAAGTCTGTTAAAGAAGTTGATGGCATATCAATCAAAAGAGCTTCTTCGTATCTTAGAAGCAGCTACAGAGCATCTCTCACCTGCTAATTAAAGAGAGAAGATCACGATTGATAATAGTTCCTACATAAGGAGGGGACTAAATTAATATTTTATTTTAAAATAACTCTTTGATTTAATTTAGTTTTGTATGTTCGGATTATATTCCTTCAGCAATACTTAATATGGCATCATTCAAATTTTTAAATCTCTGAATTTTTAAATGAGCCTGCTTTGAACATTTTTTCTAGATTATGTACTTGTCGTAATTCTTTATCAGTAAGATTGTTTATTGAATCAATTTTGTTACCTTCAATTAAAAAATATGCATCAGGTCTTAATATTTCATTACTTATTAAATTGGGGTTATGTGAGGTAATGATAATTTGGATATTTTTCATTTTCTTCAAAATTGCAACTATCTTTTTAGACAAATCAATGTGATAAAAAGCGTCAAATCCATCAATACAAAGTAAAGAAGGATGCTGTGTACTTTTGCTCATTTCCCACCAATAGAACAACAATAAAAGAGCACTTTCACCGTTGGACATATTTGATTCAAATGGTAGATATTTATCTTTCCCAAATTTATAATAAGCAGCTTTTCCACCATCAGGTAATTGTTTGACAACAATTATTCGATCAATACTATTTTCTGAAAGAAATTTATTATATTCATCAATCCATTTGTTTTTTATAATTTCTTCAATAATTTTAGAAGCACCATTTTTATAACCAATATAAGTTCTTTCTTGTAAACTCCAAAAAAGTAACATGTTATTAACAAAATCCATAAAATCATAAAAAGTTTTTGATTCATTATTACTCTTGTCTAATTGTGTGTTTGAATATAGATATTTAACTGTAGAAATTTTTATATCTTTTAAATCAAGCTTAAGAAATTTGGTTTCTTGAAAATTACTTTCAAAAGTTGAACCTTTTGATTTATCAAAATAAATAAATATCTTTTCATTTATTTTTAATTCTTCAAATACTATTTCATCAATATTTTTTTTCTTGTAATTATAACTAACTACATTACCGTTGAAATTAAATTTATATTCAAATTCAACTAATTTATCTTTATTAAAGACGTTCTGATAGTTTTTACTATTATCTTTTTCAAGACCCCTTTCTCTGTGATTTAAATCAGTTAAGCCATAAACGATATCAAAAAGAGCAAGCATTAAATTAGATTTTCCACATGCATTATATCCATAAATCATTGAAAAATTTAATATTTTGTTTTCACTAATAATTTCTGTATTAAAATTATAATTTGAAGCTTTTAGATTAAGAGTAATTTTATCTTTGAAGTTTCTATAATTTGTTACGCTAAAACTTTCTAACATGGTAAAACTCCTTTTTATAAAAACAGTTTACCATGGTTAAAGGAATACGTACAGTTGCCGTAATAAAAATACGGCAATTATTTATATTATAAAATTTTATTACATTCAATAGTAAAGTGAGATGCATGTTATGAAGAGTTTGCTAAAATCCCTTTAGATACTGCATATAATAAATTCTTTGGAGAGTTTAAAAAAGGAGTAACAATTTAAATAAAGAAGAATTCAAAAAAGTACCTTATGAATTAAAATCCATGGTATATTTCTCTGATCTATCAAAAGAGCTTCTTCGTATCTTAGAAGCAGCTACATGGTATCTCTCACTTGCTAAGTAAAAAAAGCAGATAAAGTCAATTTCAAAATCGATATTCTTCACCAATAATTCATCCTTTTTATGGAGCTGCCGATAAATTTATTGATATTTCCGGTCTGCACCTTCCCCTAATCGCCCAAAATGAATGCTTAATTTATATAAAAATAGATGACAATCTTTTTTGTCTATCATTGGATAAATATTGAGGAATATATTTACTATCATCTAGCATATTCATTAATTAAAATAAATCCCAGAATTTTTCATTTATAACTTTTAGCATTTCAGGTTCCATACTAATAAATTCCTTTGTTAATTCATTAATAAAATCACAAAGAACTTCTTCGCCAGAGAACGCAACTGCCTGTTGTAAATAATCATCAACCAGAAAGTCTTCTCCACTTGAAGTTATTTCTCTATTTTCAGAATAAAATGGGTTATCAAAACTTGGACTCGAAAGATTTAACTGTTCTCCAGAACGAGAATGTGGAACAGTAAAATTATCAGCAATAAAAGCTGGTGCAGAATCAAAAGGCAAAAGTAATAATGGATATTTCATATTAATAGAAGTATTTGTTCTTTCTAGTCCTTGCATAAATTTCCCCTTAAAGTTTTGGCTCAAAATCATCAACAAAATCGCATTTTAACAAACTAAACTGGTAATTTATGAATTTCATTTCCATGCATTTTGAAACTACAATTAATTTTCTCCACTATAGAGGAGTTAAAAGTTTTTTTATAAATGACACCAACTCTTTCTTAATTCCAAAGAATTTTTAACTCTCATATTTTTGAAAGTAGGGATGGAATAAATTATATTTTAACACTGGAACAGTTAATCTTATTTCTTCTGGTAATTTACTAGAAGAAAAGCTATCAGGCATCATTTCGCTAGTGGATTTACAAATAATTCCAAAAAAAGCTTCAATTGATAACATAGATACATATTCTATTTCAACAACACATCAATTATGGCCAAAGCGATATTGTAGAAGAAGTTTTACTAATAATTAAAAGGATATTACAAAATAGTATGAAAAATCAAGAAAATTCGTACTTTCCCCCTTAAGAGCATAAGTTATTGCTAGTACCACTACATATGGTACAACGTTATTCGATTATACGGACAGCATAATGCTACATACGGAACTCTTTGATTTTCTATTACTATTCTAACAACTCTTTATTAATTGTCTAATTAAGCATTTTATTCAAACATACTCTTATAAACCCCCATAATATATTGATAAAACAAATTACTTACTTAAAGATTCTTTTGAACTTTGATATATACACTCGATAGTTTAGCACTTACACCACACATATATAAATTTATCAATTAGGAACTCATGCATATATAATCCAAGCGTTCAAATTATATTGTACAATGTCATTCAGACTGCTAGATACAGTAGCAGGAACTTCAACGATGTTTACAAGTATTTGATTCCATACAAGTGTTAAAGCTCACCACCAATCAATGATATAACTTTAGAAGTAACTCCATGTTCTACGATTCCTTGCTTTAGAGAATAGGCTAAACCTTCTAGAGCACTTATCACCAAGTCTGTTAAAGAAGTTGATGGCATATCAATCAAAAGAGCTTCTTCGTATCTTAGAAGCAGCTACAGAGCATCTCTCATCTGCTAATTAAAGAGAGAAGATCAAGTCTGTTTCAAAATCAATAATTTTAATGGTTCTTTTATAAATAACAGAATTTATCAGAATCAATTAAGTTATCGTGTTTCAAAAAGTCTACAATAAAGCTAGGTAGGATCTCATTTTTAGCAGCAAATTTAACAATTGAAGATTTACTAAACTGCTTGCTCTCAATTAATGATAAATATTCTTTTTCTGGTATTAAGAGGTTTCGTGTATAAATATTTGCTTCTTTTTCCTTTGGTGTAATATTCTTATCTGAATCAGATAAAATACTAATATCATTCTTAGCATAATGTAAAATCAAATGTGATATTTCATGAAAAATTATAAACCACATTTCGGAATGGCTTTTGCCACTTCTACTAATATAGATAGTAGGTTTACCTATATAAGATAATAAAGCTCCTCTCACCCTGCTGTTTATATTAGCTTCATAAACAACAAAATATACACCTAGAGTATTAAACAACTTTCTACAATTAATTAATGATTTATCACCATCAGCATCATTCAATGCTAATAATTTAAATTTATTAATATTTTTTACTAGCTTATCTTTATTATATTTAACTTCATCCAATTCATCATTCTGAATGTCTATTTCATCTGCACATAAATTCAACCAGATTGCAATGGACTCTCTCTCCACTCCGCCTTCCATAAAATCTACACATAAATTACTATATTTATTTTCAAATTGACCAAAACTACTTATCTTCAATATTTTTAACATCTCGATAGCTTGTTCACTCAAACTTAACTCCAAACCTTTGAATATTTCATTAAATTTAAATCGTTTTGAAATTACTTCTATATCTTGATTTTCTAAACGATATTTTTCTTTTTGTCTTAATAAATCCAATTGATACTTGCTTTCATAGTTCATCCAATAATCGGCTTTAATACTTGGCATAACTTTTTCAATTTTTAATGCAAATTCTTCTGTAACTCGACTTTTACCTTTTAAAACATTTGAAATATGCTTTTCACTCATTCCTGTACTAATTGATAATTGTTTTTGATTTATATTATATTCTTCTAAGTAATCCTGAATCCGTATGAATCTAAAAATAGATATATTAACAAATGTTAAGTAAT
>CAYWGU010000163.1:0-5470 GCA_964457975.1 uncultured Spirochaetaceae bacterium
ATAACATAGTTTCCTCCATATCTGACAGTTTATTGCAAGTACATTATTATATTGTTAATTACCGATAATATCAATTAAATTTTTATCTTATTGCGAATTATTCGCAAAATCATAAATTTCAATTATAACTTTCAAGTTTTATACTTCGAAAACACAACAGGTGAGTACAAAATGTTTACAGCACCATGGATTACTTGATCAAATGGAAAGACGATCTACCAATTCATCTGAACAAACGGATGATAGCCCAAATGAAGGGTTAAAAAAAAAGGAGTTTCAAAAAAACATAAGCCCAATCCTAAAGTACAGATGGGATTATTTGTATTTCGTAAAACAAAATGTAAATTACAGAAAATGGGGAGTTGGGGTAAAATGGGTTCAATAAAAGTGTCAAAAATTAGTGAAATTTTCAAATAACACATCGTAATTAATCAATTTATTTGCCCCCGTGGATTACTTATCATATGGAATAAAAACGTTCCACATTCCCGCCAGATTGTAACTGGTAATAAAAAAAAAACTCTTTTAATTTAATGTAACTATTATAGTAATAGGTTGAAAATAAAACCTACAAGGAGATACATATGATAGATAATAATGGCAGACCTAATGAAAAGTGCTATAGTAAGCATTTAATGAATCCATATAGGGAAAATGCCCAATGGGTTAAGGTGTTGGAATGGAAAGGGTTAAAACAAACTTTTAAACATAGAGCGAAAAGCTCTAAGTGTATATTTATTTGCAAAGTTGATATAGAAACAGCCTTAGCGACAAAATGGCTTGCTATTTGTTTTACAAACAAAGGGGGAATTTATAAAGATAATAATGGAACTTTTTTTATATTTGATTTCCTTGGTGTATACAATTCAAATCAAATAGAAGAAATTAATATAGATTCAATCGAGGGCCTTAATAAACCTCTTCCATTTTTTTATTATTCTTCTAAAAGTCAAACTTATACAATGTTAAGTTTGATGCAAATTGGAGATTCTTGGTATCACTATTGCTCAAAAAGCAATGAGAATCATGAAAGAGTTATTTGGCGTGAACAGAATCTAATATGTAATGAAGAAATATTCGAGGTAAAAAATGACTATCTTAAAAATTATTTATGCAAAGAAAATGGTTTTATTTATAAATGCATACAATTTAATAACTTATGAGTAAAATTATAGTAGGGAAAACCCAATAAGTTATTACCATTAATTTAAGATTTTAAAAAGGTTCCACGCTTTATATCACAATATAAAGACAGAGGCCTTCCTGAGTTTTTAGCTTAGGAAGACTTCTGTATCTATATTTTTACTTTCAAACATATTCACTGCTTCAATACCATTTATAAGAAATAATCTATACATTCTAGTTCTTCTTAAAAATGGGGAAAAATCTAATATAGATTTTTCCCCTAAAATGTTGTTTCTCTCTTATTTACTTTGTAATCAAAGTTACTTCAACAGGTAAAGAAGAAGGAACACTTTCACCATTGATTAGTTTGATAGCAGTTTGAACAGACTGCTTACCCATTAATCCTGGTTGTTGTGCAACAGTTGCTGCAAGGGTACCTTTAGCTACAGCTAATTTAGCATCGTCAGTTGCGTCAAAACCAATAATTACAATTGAATCGTTACGTCCTGATACTGCTTGAATTGCACCTAAAGCCATTTCATCGTTATGAGCAAAAACTCCCTTTATATCACTGTGAGCTTGAAGAATATTTTCCATTACACTTAAGCCTTCAACACGATTAAAGTTTGCTGTCTGGCTTGCAACTACATCAAGCTTTCCGTCTACTGCATTGTGGAAACCTGCTCCACGATCGATTGTTGCAGAAGCACCAATAATACCTTGTAGTTCGGCAACTTTAGCACCCTCTCCAACAAGGCTGATCAAGTAATTACCAGCAAGTTCTGCACCCATTACGTTATCTGATGCAATTTGACAACTAACACTTTCACCATTAACTGCACGATCAACAGCAATCACCAAAATACCTGCATCTTTTGCTGCTTTTACTGCAGGAGCAACAGCATTTGAATCTACTGGATTAATGATTAATACTTTAATTCCTTTAGAAACTAAGTCATTAATATCATTAATTTGTTTAACTACATCATCTCCGGCATCAACGACAGAAAGCTCGTAATTACTAGCTTTTGCTTCTTTTTCTGCACCTTCAACAAGCGTTACGAAAAATGGATTGTTTTGGGTAGAAATGGATAAACCGATTTGATTTGAATTATCACTTGATGATGATTCTTTTGCTCCTGTAGCCATTAACATAGATACAGAACTTAATAGTACCGCTAAAATTACAATTGCTTTTTTCATAAAAAGCCTCCTTTTTTTTATGATCTTTTACGATCTGATAAAACTGCAAACAAGATTACAACGGCTTTCACTACTTGTTGATAGTAGGAGGAAATACCAATTATATTCATGCTATTATTCAATGTTGCGATAATGATGACACCTGTTAAGGTACCGAGGATTTTTCCTCTACCACCATTCATACTAGTACCACCGACTGCAACAGCTGCGATTGCATCAAGTTCATAACCAGTACCTAAAGTCGGTTGGGCACTACCTAAACGTGAAACAAGAATTAATCCTGCTAACGCAGCTGATAAACCTGAAACGCTATATACGAAAAATTTAACTTTTGAAATACTTATTCCTGCAAGATTAGCAGCTTGACTGTTACTTCCTGTTGCATAGATGTTACGACCTATTACTGTTTTTTGTAAGAAAAAAAGAAAAATTCCAAACATTACTAGCATTATCCAAACTGGAACAGGAATTCCAAGAAAAACACCACGTCCAATTGTATAAAGTAATTTACTGTCACCTAATTGAGAAATAGGACGGCCATTGCAGTAGATCATTGCGACTCCACGAAAGGCTGTCATTGAAACTAAAGTTGCAATGAATGGTTGAATTTTTCCTTTTACTACCATTAATCCATTTAAAAGGCCTAAAAATGCCCCCAGTAGAAGTACAGCAATTACAGTAAATCCAACTGGTACGCCACTTTTAATCATGCCTGCTCCAACGAGTGCTGTAAGACAAAGTGTTGAACCTACAGAAAGATCAATTCCCCCTGTAAATATTACAACTGTCATACCAAAGGCAATTAAGCCATTAACTGTTGATTGTCTTAACATTGATAGTATATTTGGGAAAGTTCTGAATTCAGGACTGATAATACTGACGACAATCAAAAGAAAAGCAAGAGCTAATTGAGACCCATAATCCTGGAAAAATTCTAATTTATTATTGAGCTTATTGTTCATTGAGAGAGCCTCCTGTAGCTAATGTCATGATGTTCTTTTGATTGGCTACCGATCTATCAAGGATGCCACCGACTTTTCCTTCATTTATAACCATAATACGGTCACTCATTCCAATTACCTCGGGAAGTTCTGAGGAGACCATTATTACTGCGGTTCCTTCTTTAACAAGCTTTATGATTAATGCATATATTTCTTGCTTTGCACCTACATCAACCCCTCTTGTTGGTTCATCTAGTAAGAGAACCCTAGGGTTTGTATATAACCATTTTGCAAAGACTACCTTTTGTTGGTTCCCTCCAGATAAGTTTTTTGCTAGATGTTTACTACCTGTACATATAATTGAAAACTCTGATATTGATTTTTCAGCAAGGATTTTCTCTTTCTTTGTGTCTATAATGTAATTATGCGATGTAATGATTGGATAATTTGTAATTGCCAGATTCTTGGTAATATCTTCATCAATCATCAAACCTTCTTCCTTTCTATCTTCTGTAATAAATGCCATTCCAGCTTGCTTTGCTTTTCCAGGATTAAAGTTATCAATAGGAAGTTCTTTCCCATCAATGAAAATTTGGCCTTCATCAGGTTTATAACTTCCAAATATAGTTTTTAATATTTCTGTTCGACCGGATCCCATAAGACCAGCAACACCCAATACTTCACCCTCATGAACGTTAAAGGATACATCAGAAAACAAACCTTTCTTACTTAAGTGTGAAACTTCAAGTACAACTTTTCCTAAAGGAATTGTTTCTTTTTGAAACATATTTGTTATATTTCGTCCAATCATCATTTTAATTAAGTCGTCTTTATTAGTTTGAGCTACCACTTTTGTCCCAATATATTTACCATCTCTCATTACTGTTACTCGATCACATAATTCAAAGATTTCTTCCATTCTGTGAGAAATATAAATAAAGGAAACATCCTGTTGTTTAAGCTTTTTTATTACTTCAAATAATTTTTCAACCTCTTTATCTGTCAAAGCGGCAGTAGGCTCATCTAAAATGATTACTTCAGCTTTTACTAAAAGGGATTTAGCTATTTCAACAAGTTGTTGTTGTCCAACAGATAGCGATGATAATAGAGCATTTGCATCAAGACTTACTCCTAATCGGCTAAGTACTTCTCTTGTTTTTTCAACCATAGCCTTCTTGTCGACAACCTTAAATTTTTTCAATATTTCATGACCAAGGAATAGATTTTCTTCTACACTCATATCAAGAACAGTATTTAACTCTTGATAAACAAAACAAATTCCGTGTTCTTCAGCCTGAATTGGATGTGTAAAGGTTTGCTCAACGCCATTTATTAATACTTGTCCAGAATTCTTTGGATGAACTCCAGTTAGGATTTTCATTAAAGTTGATTTACCTGCACCATTTTCACCCATTAGAGCATGAATCTCACCTGCTTTTAAGGAGAAGCTTGCATTATCTAATACTTGGTTTGATCCAAAATATTTAGTAATATTTTTCATTTCAATTTGCACAGTTTATCTCTCCTCTAATTAAAACAGACATGCAGACTGGAGAATGATGTTTGAAAAAACACTCATTTCTCCGGTTCGTATTACAGCTTTACATTCAATAAGTTTTTCCTTTAATTCTTCATGAGATATATATGATATTGGAATATTTACCATACGCTCTTCAATTGCTTTGAGAATTATTGGATTTTCATTTTTTATATCTTCAGCAAGAAAACAACTTTCACATGTATAATCTCTTTGAACTGCATCCAATACTTGTAAAAAACTGGGAAGGTTTTTTTCAATTGCCAAATCAATTAGTTCCACTCCATCGGGACATGGCAATCCACAATCTCCTATACAAATTAAATCTTTGTGTCTCATATAAGATAAAACACGAGAAATATCACTATTTAAGATACCTTGAGTTTTCATTTCAACCTCCAGCTAAACGTTTACGTATACGTTTACTTAGGACAGAATAACCCTCTCCATTGTATATGTCAAGTTTTTATTTTAATTTTTATTTAATTGATTTTTAAATGCTTTTTAAATTATTTGTAAAGCTAATTACAATACACACTTATAATAAGTTAATTACTAATTGCTTTTAATGGTCTTTTTTTCTGCAAAATTCTCTTTCAACTAAATATTTATCATGTAAAATTTAAGATCTGCTGAATTTTACCTTTATTTTATATAAAATCTG
>CAYWGU010000164.1:0-5446 GCA_964457975.1 uncultured Spirochaetaceae bacterium
TTTTGTTTCCCAACCAAGTTCTTTTTTTGCTTTAGAAGCATCACCAAGTAGAAGTTCAACTTCAGTTGGACGGAAATACTTGGAATTAACTTCAATAAGACATTCTCCAGTTTCTCTGTCAAAACCTTTTTCATCGACCCCAAGTCCTTTCCAATCGATATCAATTCCAACTTCTTTAAATGATAACTCTACAAATTCTCGTACTGTATGCATCTTATTAGTAGCGATAACAAAATCATCTGGTTTCTCTTGCTGTAGCATTAACCACATAGCTACCACATATTCTTTAGCGTAACCCCAATCACGTTGTGAGTTTAAATTACCTAAATATAATTTTGATTGCAATCCTTCTTTGATCATTGCAACAGCCATCGTAATTTTACGAGTAACAAAAGTCTCTCCTCTCCGAGGGGATTCATGGTTAAACAGAATACCATTTACAGCAAATAGGTCGTAAGCTTCTCTATAATTCTTAACAATCCAGTATGCATACAATTTTGCCACTGCGTAAGGAGAGCGTGGATAAAAAGGGGTTGATTCTGTTTGTGGAATCTCCTGTACTTTACCATATAGTTCGCTAGTTGAGGCTTGATAAAATTTTGTTTTTATTCCTGATTCCTTAATTGCGTCTAAAAACCTTAAAACACCTAAGCCATCAACATCTGCGGTATATTCTGGCACCTCAAAAGATACTTGTACGTGTGATTGAGCCCCAAGATTATATATTTCATCAGGCCTGATTTTTTCCAGTAATCTATTTAAGTTACTAGAGTCAGTTAAATCGCCATAATGTAATTCTAATTTTGGTTTTTTAGACATATCTCTTATATATTCTTCTAAATAGAGGTGTTCTATTCTTCCTGTATTAAAGCTACTTGACCTGCGTATAATGCCATGCACTTCATATCCTTTTTCTAAGAGTAATTCTGCAAGATAAGAACCATCTTGTCCCGTAATGCCTGTTATTAGTGCTCTTTTCATTATCTACCTCATATAATATATTGTATAATTTTTTCTTTTATAACTGTAACTTTTTCATTAAATCTTGTCTGATTTATTAAAGCTTCTTTCCTTAATTTATCAATATCAAAATATCCATTTTCAATTCTTTTAAATATATCAAACAATTCATCATACTTTGAAAATTTTATCAACTGTGTATCAAATCCAGCAAGTATATGTTGAGACTCTGGTACAATTGCAGGCTTATTATATTTATAGATTGTAAATGAAACTCCCGATTCTTTTGTTACGCCATAGATTTCAATTCTGTCTTTCAAATTATTATAAACATGGACGTTAGATAATATGAAATCACAACTTGTCAAAGATTTCTCAAACTCCTCTAATGGAACAAATGTTGTGAAATATTTTATCTTTTTGCCATATCTAGAGTTTATTTCATCAATCTTTTTTAATATAAAATCATCAGTTTTATTAACAACTCTTCCTAAAAAAATAAAAAACACTATCGATTTTGGAAACTGACAATAAAACAATTCAAGAGCCTCAAGTAAATCAATATAATTTCTTCTACTTTGCGAAATCATACCTGGAATTACAATTTCAATTCTTTCTTTTTTTTTATCGATTGATGTAGTTTTTGTCTGAGGTTGATCAAATGGAAAATAAAAGATAGGTCGTTGCTCTCCAATATCTTTAATATAATCACGAATATTCGGTCCCATACTAATTATAGAATCAAATCGCTTTATGAACTTATTTTTCGACCAACCCTCAATTATTCGTCTCGGATCATATTTTAACCTAGGGCAATAATACTTGTTTGCATTATGAATAAAAAGTATCTTTTTTTGTGCATAAAATCTAGTAAAAATAAGGTACTTGTGTTGACCATAAAACTCGTCCATAATTAAAGTATCGTTTTTTGTAACAGTTTTTGAAATTGCTTTAATTGTTTTTGCGGATGAATCTTTCACTTGTTTCACACACACATCTTTTTGAAGCTTTAATTCTGCAAAATTTTTACTTTCTTTTTCAAGTATATAAAGGACTATTTGTTTCTTGATATTTTCTCTCAAAAGATTTGAAAATAAAATATAGAGACTATGATGATTTCCTGTTAACCCAATAATTACTATTTTACTCATTTTTATTATTCCAATGTTTATTTTATTTTGTTATCTAAATCATTTAAACTATCAAAGTATTCTAAGTTATCACTTAAATCGCATAAATATTGAATAGCTCTTTTTTTGACATCCTCACTATTATATTGGTACAATTCAAGCAACGAAAATACTTTTACATTAGATATTTTTGAGAAAAATGCAATAGCTGAGGAACTAATACCAAGTATATAATCAAATTTCTGAACATCAATAAATTCTGCTGGAATATCTTGATTTATAAAATCATCAACATACTCATTTAAGAAATTTGAGTATCCCAATCGTGGATGAGCTTTTAAATAAATGTAATAACCCTTACTTTTTATTATTTTCATCACATCGATAGTTACTTTTTCATAATTATCGATGAAGTTACTTTTCTTATAATCCATTTCAAGATATAGGATACTTTTTTTATTATTGTTTTTTATTTTATATGAAAATAATTTAAAAACTTTTTTGTCTAAAATATTTTCTTTCAATTCTTCTATCTTATATTTCTCTAAATTGAATTCAGGTATAAATCTCTTGTTAAATTGATAAAATTTGAAGTCTATTCCAGTATTTAGTTTATACAAACTATAACTTTTTAGGTATCTTATGGATAATTTTGGCCTTTTATAATTTTTACAAATAGCATCATCATAATGATTAACGAAAATTACTTTATTCTTTTTACTAAGTTTTGCTACCATAAAAAAAGTAATAAAATCAAAAAAATGTGAGAAGAAATAAATATCATTGTCACTGTTAGATTCAAAATATCTTTTATATAACGATATTAATTTTCTTCTAGCTCTAAATATTTTGATTGGATTTTTATATGAAAGTTTGAAATCATAAGGAATAAATACTAGTTGTTTTAGATTCAGTTTTAAACTCTCTAAAAAATTAAACATACCTTCTACATTAATACAATAAATTGAAATATCCATTGATTTCTTATTTTCGTCATATATCGTTAAAGCATACTGTATATCCGCAGGTGCTTGGCAAAAAATTAGGATCTCTTTCATTGCTTAATCCTCCTCTTTATTGGTATTAATTTCAAAATTGTCGTTTTATACCGATATAATAACAGAAAAGTAAAACCAAACATAATTAAAGTTTTTAATAATAATGATAACCATAAATTAAAATTAGTAAAATAAAAAGCTGAAACTATGATTACTGCTAGCCCTAAATAATAGAATAATTCTTTCCAAGCTAATGGTATAAAATAACATTTTTTGGAATAGAAATATTTTATTACAAAAAAGAATATAAATGTTATTGTTGTAGCATAAGCAGCTCCATAAGCGCCATAATTTGGTACGAATAAGAAGTTTAATACTATATTTAGCATTGCCGCGTAAAATGTTAAAAACATTATCGGTTTTGTTTTCTTTTCTTGATACATTGATTTATTAAATAAACCACTAATCTGTCCAAACAAAACCCCAATAATAATTATAGGAACCATTTGATAAGCTGACCGAAATTTAGCATCCAACAACTGAATGAACTCTCTCGCAAATAATGATATAGCTAAAGAACAATAAATTAAGACAATTGAGTAAACTTTATTATACTTAGTAAGTTTTTGCCTCGCTTCAACTTGATCTATTTGGTTAGCTATTTTGTAGAACAAAGGATCATATGCCTTATTAAAAGCGGTACTTAATATCAAAAGCAATTCAGCGAGTTTATAAGATAATGAATAAAGACCTACATCTTTTAAAGTAAAGTAACGTTCAATAAAAATACGGTCTGATAGATTCAAAATCCACGCCGATAATATCATTGGCATCAATGGGATACTATAAATCATACTTTCTTTCATTATATCTTTATTAAATTTAAAATTAATTATCTTAACAATTATAAACACAAAAAAAGGTAAAAAGATTATTGTTTTTAATAGACCAGCTAATAAGACTCCATCTGCTCCTTTGCCAGTAAAAACAACAAAGTAAACTTTAAGAATAGTTCCGATAAAGAACTGTGCTAAACCTAATAATACAAATTTACCTGCTTTTTGCTCAACTTGAAAATATATTGATGGAATTACTCCGAAAACTGAAAAAAAAACGCTTGCAATTGCAAAAGAGTAAAAGGGATAAAATGGTATAGAAGTAAACACCTTAGAAATTAAATTTCTACCCAACAAAACTGCTACTAATACGATACAGGCATTTAGCGTTAAAGTAATGAAAATAGTTCCTAAATAATCTTTTTTGTCTGTTTCTGTTTTATGGTCAAAGTACAATCTATATATTGACCTTTCTATTGACATTGTAAAAAAAACCATCAAAATTGTCATTAAAATATTCATAGAACTAATAATACCATAATCTTCAGGCGTTAAAAATTTAGTGTATAATGGCAATAAAAAAAAACCGGCAGCTTTTGGAAGAATATTACCTATTGTATAGAAAGATGTATTCCTAATCAGTCTAGACATTATCTTTTTTCATTAATGTTCTAATTTTATCAAATAATCTTATTTTAAATCTTTTTAGCATATTTCCACTTAGCCAATTTTTACCATTCACATTATCAGTAATCACAATATTATTAATTCCTTTGTCATGCATTTTTTTTGAAGTCTTTTTATTTCCTGATATAAAATACTATTTCTATTAAAAAATATTTTGTGTATCAGAAATTGTTTTTGAATAAATTTATTTTGTCCATATTTACTATTCCTGGAATACATATCTGTAAATGTATAAATATATTCATACACCTCATTGTATATTTCTTCACCTGCAGCTCGATATGTTTCGTGGTCTATTTCCGACATATAGGATTTATTTGTTTTGTAATTTGCTTTCTCTGTTGGGGCAAGCCACATAACATAATCCCATATCTTCTCCGATTTGAAATGATCAATTATTGGTTCCCACAGATCTTCTCCTGAATATAGACATACATTTTTGATTGTTTTTTTTCTTAAATTCACTTTATAAATTCCCAGCTCAATGGAGTTCCCCTTTCAATGTCCTTGGTTGCAAATTGACCTAACACCTCTTCATAATATTTAGGATGTAGACCATAACCAGGTCGAATTGATCTAATATTTTCTTTAGTTAGAATTTCACCTTTCTTAATATCCTTAACTACATATAAGCTTCTAGAAAACTGACGAGATTTTCTCTTCTTATCGGTTATTGCATAATTTACACAACCCAACATTTTTTCAGTATCTCGTACAGCAATTACCATAGCAGCAAATTCTTCTTTATCTGAAGAGAATCCTGCATCCGGTCCACCAATAGATTTATCCAGAATAAAATGCTTTTCAATTACTTTTGCCCCTAAAGCTACAGCGG
>CAYWGU010000165.1:0-5434 GCA_964457975.1 uncultured Spirochaetaceae bacterium
CCACGGCATTTGCCGTAAATGACGGATATACGTAAGTGGTGCCAATATCAAGTCGGGTTCCTAAAGTAGAAGCAAAGAGTTTTTCATCTTTTTGCGCTTCAAACATAAAAGTCGCCAGCTTTATCGCATCATAATTGAGCAGAGTTTTGTTTACTTCGAGCATAAGATCGATCTTGTCATTTAGGTCAACCGTAAATGGATCAATCGCAACGGGAGTACGGTAAGTGTCAATGTAGGCGCGTTCTGTTGCCAGAACAAGACCTTCACCATAAGGAACGCGTACACTCTGGCAGGCGATTTCATAAGCTTTTTCTACAGTCTTTTTTACAGCATCTGCGGAAAACACATTGGAATGCGCAAAACCCCAGGCACCATTCTTAAAAACCCTGATACCATAACCGTGAGTCAGACTGTTTGAAGTATTTTTAAGACTCAGATTACGCAAATAAATAAACTCGCGGCGGGTTTTCTGAATACGGATATCAGCATAATCCGCTCCCAGAAAATTCGCCTGATTCATCGCAACTTCAAGTAAATGTTTCACATTACCTCCTATATTAATTAAAATCTAATAACCAGTTTCAATATTCATAAACCAATATCTTTTTCTCGGAAAAACAATCAACCTAAAATTTCAGTCACCTCAATTACACCTATAGTGTAATTGGAGCTGGAAGTTAAATAAAACACTCTCAATATTTAATTCAATTGTACCTATTAGTATGAAGATTCAAGGAAAACTGGCATACCCACGTTTTATTATATCTTGAGATGTGTTATCTTAATAATTAGCCGTAAGTACACCCGATGAGATTCGTGTGACCTTTTTCTTAGGAATAATCACGTTCAACTCTTAACTTGATAATATGTATAGATTTATATTGCAATAATGTGATATTATTACAGGTAAAACGGACAAATGACGGACACAGATAGCTTTTGTATTAATACTTATCTATAAAATAGAGATGACATCAAGGTCTCACTGAAAATCTTTGACAAAAGATAAGGATAATTTTTTAAATAAACAAAAAAAATGAGGTTATACACCATACTTCCTACGTATAATGTTCACGTGTCCGGTGCTCTTCATGTTTTTCTTTCATTTACAGCACTGACACGTTTGTTAGCCACAAATTCAAAAAGACAGAACCAGCCTAGAATTAAATCCAGACTGATTATTTGATTTAATCTATTTAAGCAATAAACACCTCTTTAATGCTTGAGTTTTACCATCCACGTTTAAGTTATATAGATAAACACCGGAACTTACTAAACTTCCGATATTATCATCACCGCTCCAAACAATAAAATGATTTCCTTTTGAGTATTGATTATTTATAAGTGTTTTAACCTTTTGTCCTTTGATATTGAAAACAATAAGTTCAACTTTACTTTCTTCCGGAATTGAAAATGAAATTGTTGTCTTAGGATTGAATGGATTAGGATAATTACTAAGTGAGTAAACAGCTGGTTTTGTTATTAGGTGATCCGGCTCAATTCCAACAAATAGTGGTGCATCAAACTCATATGCTCCCATATCAATAATAGTAATTCCATCATTATCACCATCCCAAACACGAATATTGTTGATTAAATCATATAAAGGTAAACCAAGTTCAGAAATATCCAGTATTCCTACATCAATGCAAGGAGAATCTTCTGTCAATGAGTAAGGATGTTCTCCTGAGCTAGGAAAAACAGGATCAACATCAATATTTCCTTCACCCCAAATGACAGTTCCATTATCATTCGTTTCAATATTTTCTAATCCACCAGAAATTAATGAATATGAGATACTTATTTGATTGTCATTATAAAAATTATCGAATTCAATCTCATTGGGTGTATTATTATATGATATTGAGTTTATAATGTTTGATGAAAGCCCACTACCGTTGTAACAAAAAAGCAATCCACCACCATTAGATATATTATTGGTTATTGTAGAGTTATATATGTTTGCATTTGCTTGATTCCAGAGTGCTATTGCTCCACCAATATTATAAGCGGTATTTTCATATATAACACAATTTATCAAATCAATATTTGAAGAATTTACACCTATACCAGATCCATTTAATATTGCTAAATTATTAATAATTTTCGAATTCATTATCAAACCATTTGAATCTTGACAGTAAATACCACTACCATATGAAGCCTGATTTACACTTACAATGGTATTATCTATTAAAAAGTCTGTGCTGCTATTAATGAATATACCGCCTCCTTGTGGGTAAGTAGGATTTATAGAAATATTATTTGATATTTCACAATTAGTAATCTCTGCAAATGAAGATGTTATATAAATTCCTCCTCCTCTAGAAAATCCCCCAGTTGTAGAAGCTTCATTATCATAAACAATTAAGTTTTCTAAAAGAATATTTGATGAACTTATATTTAATCCTCCTCCATTGTCATTTTGACCACCTGTAATGGTTAATCCTATAATAGCACAATAATATTCGGAAGTAGTATTAACCGAAATTGTACTACTAATTTGAGAGCCATTGATAATCGTATTTTGTATATAAGTTACATCATTTGAAAAAATAAATAAACTACCTAGTGTAATTTCCTTAGAATAAATTGCTAAATTTTCATAATATGTTCCTGGAGATAAAATTAAGGTTTTACCGTTCTCTGCTGAATCAATTGCATATTGAATGGTAGCAAAAGGATATTCTTCTGAACCATTTCCAATTAAATCAGAACCATCAAGCGAAATATAAAGAATTTCACCGTTATATTCTTCTGGAAGAACTAAAATTAAATCTTCGATGGTAAGTGAATCATCATTACCCGTTTCATCTGAAACAGCTAAAGAAACAGTATAAACTCCGGGATTTGAATATGTATGAACAGGATTTACTGCTGTGGAAGTGCTTTCATCACCAAATTGCCAAAACCAGCCTGAGATTTCAGTATTAAAAGCTTCAGAATAATCATAAAATTGGATTTCTAGCGGGAAATAACCAGTATTTACATCAACTAATATATCAGTAAATAATTCAATATCACTATTTGTACAAAACAAAGCTCCCATATCAATTCTGGTTCCGTCGGAATCACAAAATGAATGAGGATTACCAGTATTTTTACAAGGAGAAATTTGCTGTAATTGGAATTCAAGATTCCCAATATTTTCAAATAAAGGATCCATATCTATGTTTCCAATGCCTTCCCATCCACTTTCAATATCATTATAACTTGCATTTATATCATCAATATCATTAACTTGAATCTGTTCTGGAGTATTATTCCATAAAATACTATTGTGCAACTCTATATTTGAATTAACACTTCGTAATCCACAACCACTATTATTTAAAATTGTGTTATTTAAAATTTGTGGCTCAGAATTATTTGAGAATATACCTCCACCAAAGTTTGATGTATTATCCCTAATGATGTTATTCTGTAACACTGGAGTTGAAGAATTGCAGTATATTCCACCACCCATTGCAGCTTGACCATTTATAATTGAAAATCCCATAATTAAAGCTGTTGAGTCTTCATTACTAGCAAATTTTACGACTGTGTCATTTTGTCCTCCATCAATTATAGTATTCTCAATATCTTCAACATTATGTGAGAAGAGATAATTTGAACAAATTACGATATTTTTACCAGAAAAATCAATATTTTCAAAGTAAGTTCCAGACTGAACAAAAATAGTATCTCCATTAACTGCAACATTAATACCTGTTTGAATTGCATCGTAATCTGCTGGGATATTAATTATTGTAGAAAATAGTATTGAAAAGCTTACAATAATTAAAACAAATAATAATTGTTTTTTCAAAATTCCTCCTAAGGGTCTCAATGTTTCTTCCCCTGTTTTTTGTTTTCTTTTTTCAAATTTTTGATATTTATTTTTCTTATCTAAAACTTTCTTTGTGGCTAATGTGTGTGTCCCCGACAAAAGTTCGGGTATATCTACTATAGATTTCTAAAAAGTTAGTATACACTGCCAAATCGGGAGTATCCCATAACTTTTTTCGTGTTTTGAGATTTCTATTCATTTAATTTCAATCCGTCCAAAGGGCTCTTTATTTTATCAATTGCATTTTTGGAATCGTGAGTGTATCTTGTCAATAAAATACCATAGAAAAGCAATCGGTCTTTCCCATTTTCTATTTCTGTTTCCTCAAACAAAATTGTCGATGAGATGGAAAAGCACCTTCTTTCACTCAAGATTAAACCTCTGGGCGAAGGGAAAATAGAATTAGGATACCGTCGGGGCTATTCTCCTCTTCCCGTCCATCAGTCCATAAGTCTATCCGTCAATCCGTCTATCCGTCACGCGAATATACTTGCATTCAGCTCCTCATCACTTAAATCATAACTATCCATCCCGGCAATTTCCAGAAAATCTCCCAGAGTCACAATCCCCGGCAGCCAGTTCTCAATACTCAGCGTTTTCAGATCAAATCCCAGTTCAGATGCAGCCCGGAACATCACACGTATCCATAGATGCACAACATTGAAAACTTTGTTATCTAACTTGATATTCTCTTTATACCATAACTTATGATATTTGTTCCAGACCTCCAAAAATTCAGGCTGCACACCATTCCAGCACTTTATGATCTGTGGAGCCACTTCCGAAAAGTACAGCGTCTGCGGATTTTCTGAATGATCTGCTCTTTTACGCACAAACATAGTCTCCGGATCTTTACACCTTACGATCTGCAGGTCTGTTCCCAGCTCACCACTGAAATCCGCATATGTGTTACTCTTACTTTTAAGGTGCCTTCGATAGGTTTTTCTGCTCACAAATTCCGGCACCGGCAGTTGCACTATATATGCCAGATGTTCCTCAAACCATTCCTGATAGGCAGCTTCCAGTTCAATATCTTCCGCGATAACGATCACTTCCCTTTCGCTATATAGTTCATTGTTTTGATAGCACCGGAACCTTATGCTGCCAGGTTCTTGAAATCTGTATTCCACTTTTGTGCGGGGAGCCAGCGTCCTGGTCATGGATACTCCACCCGTATTCAACTCATAGTCACTGCGCTCATTGATCTTATAGAAAGTGTTGGCAGTGAAACTGTATCTACCCCTGTAAATGATATATGGCGTATAATAAAACAGGATACTGGCATAGCTTTTATAATCTTCGGAACGAATATTCGTAAACATACCAAGCTCCTTGTTGACGATTTCGGTACGCCTGCTTAATATCGTTGCCGGATATTTGGATACATATTCATAATCATATTCCCAAAGTTCACCATTACATTTGCGGCGGTAAACAGTATCATCCAGTTTGCCATAAATATCGCAATTCCTCTTTAAGAACGCAATGTCATTTTCTTTATTGCTCATATACTAACCTCCGGTACTTCGTGAGTCAGCCCATAGCACGTGATAACATTTAAATGTTATCACTTGCTGTGGGCTGACTCACGGAGGACATTATCAA
>CAYWGU010000166.1:0-5427 GCA_964457975.1 uncultured Spirochaetaceae bacterium
TTTTTATTATCTTTACAAGAAATTTGCACCCTTAGGGTGTATTTTTTTTGCCCTTCCATTATTATTTATATTCCATTTGTAATTTTTGTGTTATCTTATAATTAAGAGGTAAATATGAAAGAAAGTATAAGTTTAAAAAATATTGGTGATTTTAAATCAAATTATGATTTAAATGATAAAAATTCTGTAGCACAGAATGCTGTTGTCAATAATGGTATTTCAAATAGCTGTAAGAATTACAATTCAATCATTAACAATTCAAATGAGTTTTCTATAAATCTAGATGCAGGTGATATAACTAATCAAGAGAAGTCTGGTAGATGCTGGATGTTTGCAGCCTTGAATGTAATGAAGCTTCCAGTAATAAAAAACCTTAATTTAAAAACAATTGAACTATCACAGAATTACCCATTGTTTTGGGATAAACTAGAAAAGGCAAATCATTTTCTTGAGAATATGATTGAAACTTCAGAATTAGAAACAAGCAGTAGAGTTGTAAGTTATTTACTATCTGATCCATTAGGTGATGGTGGACAGTGGGACATGTTTGCATCTCTTGTTACAAAATATGGTGTAGTCCCAAAATCAGCTATGCCTGAAAGTAATGTATCTTCAAATACTCGTGAATTAGATACAGCTTTGACAACAAAGCTTAGAGGTTTTGCTTGTGAATTACGTGATGCTAAAGCAAAAGGTAAATCAAATGAAGAACTTCATTTGATGAAAGAAGAGATGTTAGACACCATTTATAGAATATTATCAATTTCTCTTGGTAATCCTCCAAAAAAATTTACATTTGAAACACGTGATAAGGATGATAAATTTATCAGAATTGAAAATATCACACCAGTTGATTTTTACAATGAATATGTAAAGATGGATATGAGTGAATATGTAAGTATAATTAATGCACCAACAAAGGATAAACCTTTTGGTAAGACCTTTACAGTGCAATATCTTGGTAACGTTAGAGGTGGACAATCTGTTACATATTTAAATCTTCCAATTGAAGATTTGAAAGCTGCTGCAATCAAGCAAATGAAAGATGGTGAGGTAGTATGGTTTGGTTCTGATGTAGGTCAATCATCTGAAAGAGAATCTGGCATTATGGCATTAGATATTTGCCACCGTGATAATTTATTCTCAACCACCTTTCCTATGACCAAATCTCAACGTCTTGATTATGGAGAATCATTGATGACCCATGCCATGGTTTTAACTGGTGTAAATCTAGATAACAATGATACGGCTAATAGATGGAGAGTAGAAAATAGCTGGGGTGATAAAGTTGGTTACAAAGGATTTTTTGTTATGAGTGATGATTGGTTTAATGAATTTACCTTCCAAGTCGTTGTAAATAAAAAATATCTAACTCAAGAGCAAAGAGAAATGCTTAAGAGTAAACCAATTGTATTGAAACCTTGGGATCCAATGGGAAGTTTGGCTTTATAATATATCTTGTTATAAATTGTGTACTTTGTGAATAGAAATTTAACAAAGTACACAAAAACATTTGATAAATAATTCTATGTACTATATAAAGAATATATTTAAAATAAATGTAATTTTTATATTAGAAGGAAAGCTTAATGGAAAACTACAATAAAACGATAATTTGTCCAGGAGATACATTATTGGTCTTTTTAGAGAACAATGATTTTACAAAACAAGATTTAGCTGACAAGACTGGGGTAGAATTTGATTATGTAGAAGCTATTTGTCAAGGTGTAAGTCCTATTAGAAGTTTCTATGCCAAAAAGTTAGAAGATTTATTGCATGTAGATGCACAATTTTGGATGAATCTACAGTCTCTTTATGATAATGAATTAAAAATTTATGGTGAATTAAATGAAAATTAATAATAAATTAATTATCAGCAGATTATTACTTACTCTATTGATTCTGTTTGTGTTTATTGGATGCAAAACAACCCCTCAAACAGTTATTGTAGAAAATCAAACAGTACAAGTTCAAGATTATAATAAAATTCAAACTATCACCACCAAATTTGTTAGTTCCGATAAAAAAGGAAACATTGAATTGTCCATAAATGCCAGTGATTTTTTATCAAAAGGCTATAAATATGGTGATATAGTTGATGTTGAATATAATGGAATAAAATATTCAGCTCCTATTGTTGCGCAATATAATGATGTTGATAATGGGGCTTATTTAATTAGAGTTTATGATGGAGCAGTAGAATTTGCTTTAAGTAATAAAAACTGTAGGGATGAAATTGATGCAAGAATGGGTTCTGAATGTACAATTTCTATGCAAACAGAGTTTGGATTTTTAAGAGAGTATGAAATGAGGTATCTTGAGACATCTTTGGATAGAGAAGATTACCTTACTGATGAATCTTTTACTAATTTTAGACAGATAGGTTTTGGTAACATTAGGGATGGAATTCTTTATAGATCCTGCAGTCCCACTGCTTTTAATGCACGATCACCTTACTCAACAATATTGGGTCAGGAAGTAGGTATTAAAAATATTGTTAATCTTGATGATAATCTTTCTACTTTGACAAGAGATTTAGTTTTCATGCCAAATAATTGGTATAAAGATTTATATGATGAAGGAAAGGTATTGCTTGTTGATATGAATGCTGATTATAGAGCTCCAGAGTTTAGTGAGAAAGTAGCTCAAACAATGAGGTTTATTTCAAGTAATGATGGACCTTATCTGATTCATGGTGATGCTGGTAGAACAAGAGCTGGTTTTGTTTTTGTTGTACTTGAATCATTGATGGGAGCACGCCAAGAAGAAATTGAAGAAGATTACATGCAAAGTTATGTAAACTTCTATGGAATTAAAAAAGGCACTTATCAATATAATTATGCAAAGCAAAATCCTTACGAAATGCTTGCATCAATAGCAGGTGGTCTCAAACTTACAGAGGAACATTTCCCATTAATTGCTAATAACTATTTATTAAGTATTGGTTTATTTGAAGAAGACATATCCTCTCTTAAAGCGAATTTAACAAAATAAAGATATTAATTATTTATTTATTAAAATATTTGAACCAATACACTATTAATTTATTGTATTGGTTTTTTTTCATTAACAAATTTTATTGGTTCACGTTTGAAAGTGATGTAACTATGGTTGATTATATATAAACAACAGGAGAGGGCTAGGTGCATAAATTTGAGATAAGGGTATGAGATTGTATTGAAGGTCTTATGAAGAGCTCTCTTGATGCTTTAGAATCAGTTCCTGTTGACTTCTTTGAGCAAGCAATAGTTGATAAGAAAAGATATTACAGAATAGATAATAAGGATTTCTAAATTGGATTCTTTTTCTAGGATGAAGAGGGAAAATTAATTCAATTTTTTGTAATAATTACTTGCACTCGTATGGTGAAAACAGACTCAAACCTATGATTTGAAGCTTGAATTAGCCTTTTTCGTTTTTTTAAGACACTTTTGGTCGCCTTCTTCGTTGAAATGTTCATTATTTCTTTAAAATTATATTTTTATAAAACTGCATATAAGGTCAATGATTAGGTCTATAAGCCACTTTCACGGAATTATTAATAAATAAAACCACCCTACGAGTGCAAGTTACTGTGGCTCGATAGTCAAGTACTATTTGAAAAGACTAAAAAATAATTATCAAGCAGATCCTAAAAGATTACCAATGTACTTCTGCAATGGTTCCAACTTATGATTCAATTTATCTTGAAGGTATGGCCCCTTTTAGTAATATTAAATCAATACAAAATAATTTATATACCTTGAATAAAAATAGATACAAAAAAACGCACGAGATGAAATAAAATCAAGAATTGCAACAAGGGAGGATCTAGATTTAGTTGTTGATTTAGAAGAAAAAAGCCTTGATTGAGTATCAAATGATTGGTTGTTCGTTTACTGCACTGCAATAATAGAAAATAAAGGATTATTTTTAATCTATGTAGATGATAACTTAGTTGCCGTTGGAGAAGCGAGAACTTGATTTAAAGAAGAATTTTCTTTTTTGGGTGTTCTTGTAGTACCCGAGTTTAGATCTAATGTAATAGGTGAATTCACAATATCCAACTTAATTGAAATTGGTTTGAAAAACAATCTTAATATATTAACTTCAGTAGAAGTTTAAATATAAGTTCCAATAAACTGATAAATGGACTTGGATTTGATAATACTTATCAAATATTGGATGTTAAACTAGTTTAATTGGAACAATATGAGAGTTAAGTAGCTTGCGCTATAACCTATTAGCTGCGATAATTGAACAATAGGTTGTTAGAATATGCAAAAAGAATTATTTAGTAATTATATTTTAGAGGTACGTGGTCTTTCCCAAAGTTCATCCAAACATTATTTGGAAAGCTTAAAAAAAATATCCTCGTTTATGATTACTTTAGGTTATGATTATGAATCAATATTTGATATAGATTCATATGAAGAATTATTGGAGTTGAAAGATTCATTAATTAATGATGAGGATTTTAAGAGATTAAATCTTAAAGGTCATCAAATGTATTCTGCTGGATTAAATCGTTATATAGAATTTTCTGAAGGTAACTCATTAAATAATAAGAATAACTTATTATCACTACTTGATGAACCTTGTCCTGTTAAACCTGCAATCTTTAAAAGTGAAATAGAAAGTGAAAGACGTGATAGGATTATAGTTAATCAAGTTTTAATAGCATCAAATTATGAATGTGAGATTAACAAAACTCATAAATCCTTTATATCCAAAAATACCCATCAAGAATTTATGGAAGCTCATCATTTAATTCCTCTTAATATGCAAAAAGAAGTATCAAATAGCTTGGATGTTTATTCAAATTTGATTTGTTTATGTCCTAATTGTCACAAACTTTTACACTTTGGAATGAAAGAGGATAAGCAAACAGTAATTGATGATCTCTTTGATTATAGAAAAGAAAGATTACAAGATGCAGGATTAAACTTTGGTAAGAGAGAATTTGATGAACTACTTGAAGAAAGTAGGGTATATTATTAAAGAATATATATTTAACTAATTTATGACTATTGGTTATAAAAGAAAATTTAAAGTGACTAGTGTTTTAACTGTAGGTTGTTTTGCAGAAAATAAGTTCAGTCCTGGTTGCGGAAATATTGGGATAAATCTTTAAAAAATAAAAAGCCAGTAGCTGGTTTTTATTGTATAATTGTTGATTGTGGGTATGATTTAAAGAATATGCTTTTGAATCGAATGAATTTTTATTAAATTATCTAGAAGCTTTGGAGAATTAAAAATAAAAAACCTGCTTTCTAAGTCTAGAAAACAGGTTATGTCTCGCAGGCGATTCGAACGCCTGACCCCTTCCTTAGGAGGGAAGTGCTCTATCCAGCTGAGCTAGCAAGACGGTAACTCTTTGTAAAACTTTTCTAATCCTTTTGCAATAGCTATTACGAAAAAATTTACTTTTCATAACGGTGATTTGGC
>CAYWGU010000167.1:0-5378 GCA_964457975.1 uncultured Spirochaetaceae bacterium
ATTGCATCTGCTAATGTTTTTTTAGCTTGTTCTTGGCCTAAATGAGGAAGGATATCACTGATTGAAAGTGCTACTTCATTTTCGTTTTCACCAATTACAATATTTAACTTTGTACCATCTTTTTTGATTACAACTCCATGAATTGCTAAAGGCAAAGTAACCCATTGATATTTTTTGATTCCACCATAGTAGTGGGTATCTAAGTAAACCAACCCATCACTTTCATATAGAGGATATGATTTTACATCAAGACGAGGGGAGTCGATGTGGGCACCAAGAATGTTCATTCCATTTTCAATATTTTCAGTTCCAATATGATATAGGGCAATTGTTTTTTCCATATGACAATAATATACTTTATCACCAGCTTTGATGTTGCCTTTTATTTTTTTAACATCTTTGAATCCAAAAAGTTCTGCTTGTTTTATAATCTCGCTTATACATTCTCTCTCTGTTTTACCATTATCGAGGAATGAGCGATAATTGTTTACTAAATCTTTCATTATGTACGTCCTTATAATTTGATTTTATTTTTCAAATATAACATTTTTTAAGTGATATGACCAGTTAGAATTAATTAACATCTTTTTGATTCCTAATAAGATAGACCAGTAATTATAATATTATTGAAATAACTTTTATTCCGAAATAGGTTTTCTATTTTTAGTAATTTTATTTTTAGCAATTGTTTTTTCTAAAATTTTATAGACAATATATGTTACATCAAGTAGATATATCAAATATACAAACCAATCACCGTGTTTTGTATAGAAAGATAATCCAAAGTCTTCTTGTGTGTAAACCGGTGCGTTGTAGATGTTATAATCAGCAACAAAGGGCTCCATTGGATCCACTACTTCTCCTGTTGGAAGAATTAAACATGTAATTCCACTGTTTGTTGATTTAACAGTTGCTCTTCTGTTCTCAATTGATCTGTAGGTACCAAGATATAGATGTTGCATTTCAGCACTGACAGATTTTGACCAACTGTCATTTGAGAGATTAAGAAGGAGAGAAGAGCCTTTTTTTGCAAAGTTACGAGTTATGTCTGGAAATATATCTTCAAAGCAAATTGATGTTGAAAAATCAAGGCCATTATGATTAAATATCTTTGATTCATGACCTGGTAACCAAAAATGAAAATCATTGCTGTTTAAAAACTTATTGAATTTTGGAAAGGTGTTTCCGTATGGAAAGTATTCTGTAAATGGAACAAGATGTTGTTTCTTATAGGTGTCTTTTAATTTACCCTCTTCAAATAGAATTACCGAATTATAATCATCTCTATTCCAATTACCTTCTTCGTCGAAAGGTTCTGTGCATCCATCTTTAAGAATGCCTTCAGGATTACCTGTAATAAGAGGAACTGGTAAGGATTTACCAAAAGTTACAAAGTCCGATACAAGGGTGCTTGTAAGTTGGCTTGATGGATAGTTTGTGTGCCATTCAACAGAAGGTACAAAGGCCGTCTCACTCCAAACGACCATATCTGGTTCTTCCTTCATAGCCTTTATTGTGAGATCTCTCATTGAGATGTAATTCTTTTTATATTGATTGTATCCACCAAGCCATGTATCACTGTTATGTTGAATTGTTGCAATTTTTATTTCACTAGAGGGTTCAATCTTGTTGTACCATTCAATGGTATAAAAACCAAATATAAGATTAATTAACATTAAAATTGAATACATAATTATGAGCATTGAATTATCTGATAAAAAGATAAAGAAAGAGTCTTTATCTGGTGCAATATTACTTCTTTTGTTTTTGAATTTTTTGACAAAATAATTAGCAACAAAAAGTTGAGGAATAATCATCACAAATCCAATAGCCCATTGTCCTGTAATTGATGACATTTGTATTAATGGTAACCATGAGGAAAAAGCTGAAGATAAATTACCATAAGGATATCCTAAGAATCCTTGCTGCACTATAAACATGTATAAGGGATATAGTGAAGCTTGAAATAGTACTCGATTCTTTTTGGGAAGATGATATCCAATTTTAAAAATTGGAAATAATAATACTAACTGAAGAGATCTCAGAACTGTTACCAGAAGTATGGAATAAGGGTGGAAGGTGGTAAGCCAATAATTAAACATTGTGAAAAATGATAATCCCCAAACAATGCCAAGTAATGAGCTGTAAGCCCACCTAGTTCTATTTATTGCTATTAGCAAAGGAATTAGAGCAAAAGTGGCAAAAATTGGATAACCTGTATCGCTTATGATGGATGGAAAGGCTAATGAATAGAGTCCTGCAGATGTAATAGTTAGAAGGACTTCAATAGGTAGGTCATATATTTTTCTTTTTAGTTTTATTTTTTTCATGGTATTTATTAATAAATAATAACTTTATTTATGTTTAGTTACAAGAAAATAAGTATATTTATTATATTCAACTATTTAATCACCTTAAAATAGCAGTTATTTTTAAATATGCTATTGACCAAAAGGGTTATATTTAATAAATTAACGAACGTGCTCAGTAATGAGTTAAATGGCGGCGTAGCTCAGCTTGGTAGAGCAAACGGCTCATATCCGTTTTGTCAGGGGTTCAAGTCCCTTCGCCGCTATTTTTTATTATTTATTTGATAGAAAATTTGTTTTTTGTATTTCTTTTTTTATGGCGGCGTAGCTCAGCTTGGTAGAGCAAACGGCTCATATCCGTTTTGTCAGGGGTTCAAGTCCCTTCGCCGCTAAAATTAAATACCAAATTTATTTGGTACCCAATTTAATAAAAGCATCGATATTATCGGTGTTTTTTTTAGTGTTTAAATGATTCATTTTTAAAAGGGTTTGAAAAAATATTCTTATTAATTATTACTTTTGGCAATAAATTAATCAAAATGTATTTTTGGTTTATTTAGTTGCAATTAAATTGATTATCAAAGGTTAATTGTTTTGAAAATTATGGATTTTAACTATGTGTCATGGACAGTGGTTTTAAATATGATTATCCTTGATTTATAATTTAATAATAAACCTATCAATTATTGGTTTCCGTTTGTCGAGAGTGTTTGATTTTCTGTTGGTAAAACAAACAAGATTCAACTTAAGATTGAAATAGAGTTCCGTTATGGAACCCTATATAATAATTGAATTAATGAATTTTTGTAACCGAAATCATAAAAAAAACAACTTATCAACTTGGCGTATTTTTAAGCGTAAAGGGAAAATCAAATTATTAGATCCACAATATAAATAAAGGAAACTTAAAAAGCTTCAAATCTCCTAATAATTTTCACCTATTAAATAGGCTAGTATACTTTTCAAATAGTGCTTGACTATAGATCACAGTAAAAAACTTATAAAGTCTTTTTATTTTAAAATGAAGTTTAATAATACGGGTTGGTGATCACTGAATGAGTAATCATTTTTAATGTTTGAAGATTTTGCTTCTACATTATCGGAAACTAGAAAACCGTCCACAACTGTTGTGAAATTTACGCCCTTAACCCACGGTAAATCTGATGAGCGACATGTTGAAACATCAAATTGATTGTCCGCTTTTACAATGCTTATGCAATCATCTAAATCCTTGTCATCAAGTATTTTTACCCATGATGGGAATTGCATTTGACCATCAAAGGCATTTGCTACGTCAGAACCGAGTGCATGGTTAAAATCACCACCTACAATTACATAGTTACCTTTTTCATATTCTTCTCTTACATAGGAATTTAAAAGAGCTAGTTGTTCAATACGAACAAGTCCACCTTTATCATAGGCACTCATGTGGGAGTTAATCAATGATAACGTTTTATTATTATCTACTTTAATGTATGTAACAGAAAAACATCTATCTAGATCAAGGTATTTATCAGGGAATGCCTCAGAAACAGGGTAACTCTTTCGAATAGCATTATCAATTTTAACATCACTAAGGGTAAGCAATCCTGCATTGGCAATTCCATGGGGATCATTTAAAGGTAGCATTAAATAACTACTATGAAAGTTTATAGCAAAATTATATGCTTTTTCAGAAAAAGCATCACAAATCATATCAACTTGATTTATATCATAGCTTCTTGTGCTATTTGTGTCGACTTCCTGTAATAGAGCGAAAGTAGGTTTTAATTTTTTTATTTCATCTATTGCACCTTCAGTGTTTTTAATTACTTCATTTGCATCATAGGCTCTACCATATTTGCCCCTAACAGCTGTTCCATCGTTCATTACACCTGTATCCATAAAGAAACTATATGATGGGCTATAGGCACCAAAACCTATATTATATGTGACGGCTGTATATTCTGTACCCTTTTCAAGATATTGAATTGCAGTGGACTCATTGTTTGTAATATCAAGTTTTTTATTGTCGTCAATTCTTGAATATTGCAACACAACATATAGCACATATCCTGCAATAATTGCAATTAGAATTACAAGGATCATTAAAATGGCTTTCAGCCCTATTTTTTTAACATTCATAAGTTAGATAGTATCACTATCAATACGAATTGTAAAACAAAACTTTAAAAAAGATATCTGATTTCTTACAAAATACTCTTTTTTTAAGATTGGTTGTGGTTTTTTATAAAAAATAGGGTAGCTTTTATAATTGTACAATTGAGGTCTTTATGCTATTTTGTTTAGAGAAACTAAAATGTAATAATAAGGGAGATAAATATTATGGCAGAAAAGATCAAGTATGTTTGTCCAAAATGTGGGTGTGAGCATTATGAAAGTGATGTGTTTCAGGCAACTGGTGGTAACTTTGCTAAAATATTTGATGTTCAAAATAAGAAATTTATAACTGTTTCATGTGTTAATTGTGGTTACACAGAATTATATAAGAAAAAGACATCGACAGGTATGAACGTTTTGGATTTATTCCTTAATTAAACAAATAAAAAAATAGGATAATTTATGATTGGATTCTTGATTAAAAAGACATTTTTTGATGCATGGGATAACCTTATTGGACTTGTTGTTTCAAACTTAGGTTATATTGTTGTGCTTGTATTGTTTACTTTGGATGCTGGAAAGCTTATAGGATCTCAATCTACTAACTTTTTAGTAATGCTTATAGGTTTGCTTTTATTATCATTCCATAATGTTGGTGTAGCTAAGGTGACCTTTGCGTATAGCAATTATAAGAGAGAGGGGTTTGAAGGATACAAAGATGGACTTAGATTGTATTGGAGACATGGATTTGGATTGTTCGTCATTAACTTATTTATGACGATTTTAGCATTACTTGTTATTCCATTTTATTATTCAATGGGAAACTCTTTTGGTTTGGTAATTTGTGTGATTTTGATGTGGGTTATGCTTACATTTTTACTTGCAGTTCAATATTTCCTGCCGTTAATGGCGAATTTTAGTGGTGATAAACCTTTAAAAACATTGAAAAAAAGCTTCATTATGGCAATA
>CAYWGU010000168.1:0-5341 GCA_964457975.1 uncultured Spirochaetaceae bacterium
AACAAAAAACAATAACAATAAGGATATACTCAAAACGCCCCAATTAATATTTAAAGGCTTTATAGATCCCCATCTATTGAATAATCGATGTTTTTATATCCAACGCCATGAAGAAAAAAAATCTTCCAATCGATAAACAGTCAAAATATTATAAGCTACCACCCTGGTGAAACTATATCAAGCAATTTATGGTTTTGTCAGGAAACCAGTAGAGGATTAATTACTAATGAAACGATTGGTTTTCGATAATACGGGATAAATTATTATCTTATAGTGTAGCTTTTAGGCCTAAAAACAAAAAACTTGACAGATGGAAATTCATAGTTTACTATAACTTGTCAGACAAGTAGACAACGTACAATCTGACAAGTAACAATATAAAGGATTATTATGTATTTAAAAATAACAACATTGATAGAAAATACTATTGGAGAACATCTTGCTCTTACTGCAGAACATGGAATTTCTTTTTTAATTGAATATGAGGGGTCAAAACTTCTTTTTGACACAGGCCAATCTGATGCTTTTATAAAAAATGCTGAAATTATGCAACTAAATCTTAAAGATGTGGATCATATTGTATTAAGTCATGGTCATTATGATCATTCCGGCGGTTTTACTTCAATTGTGAATATGACTGATCGATTCAAGCTCTGGTTGGGTAAAGGTTTTTTTACTCCTAAGTATGGAAAAAGAAATGATTCCTACGAGTTTCTAGGAAATAATTTTAACGAGAAATTTGTACAAGATCATTCAATTGATTACACCTTTGTAAAAGATGACGTTACTCAGGTTGTTCCTAATATTTACATTGTTACAAACTTTCCCCGAGTGCATCAAAGTGAGGTTATCAACCCTAGATTTGTCCTGCTTGAGGAAAATGGCTTTAGAGCAGATCCTTTTAATGATGAAGTACTCATTGCCATCGATACTCCAAAGGGCCTGGTTGTTGTTCTCGGGTGTAGTCACCCAGGTATGAGAAATATGCTGGATGCTGTGAAAAAACATTTTAACAAATCTATTTATGCAGTACTTGGAGGTACTCACCTTGTCGAAGCTGAAGGAGTATGCCTTAAAGAGTCTTTAGATTATTTGAAATCTGGTGATATTGATATCGTCGGAGTTTCTCACTGTACTGGTTCAAATGCAATAAATCAAATGAGTGATATGACTAGTCGTTATTTTCATAACAGAACTGGAACATCACTATTTGTAAAATTATAAAAAACACAAAAGCTGATTAATAATCAGCACAAACTAGGAGGTTTGTGAATGTTAAATCGAAAGAAAACATTTTTATCGCTTACTGTTCTGCTTACTGTCGGGCTACTTATCATGTCCTGTTCACCCAAAAGTGAAGATGCGGCTGAAGGAGCTTCTGCTACCGTAGCACAAGTTAAACCTATTATCTGGAAATCATCAGGGCATGGTCCTGCTACTGACCCTTCACAAATTTTTCATGATAAATGCTGTAATGCTATAACAGAAGCTAGCGGTGGAAGATTAGTTGTAAAACCTTTTGTTGGTGGATCAATCGTACCTGCATACAAAGAAGTTGATGCAATAAACGAAGGCGTTCTTCAAATGGGTTATACCTGTCCAATGTACAACTTGGATAAATGGCCTGCTGCCGGACTAATCAGTTCAAGACCTGCAGGACTTCCTGGAGAAGCTTTACGTTCATGGTTTAATTACGGTGGTGGAGCAGATTTGATGAATGAGATGATGGTCGGCTATGATGTTATAACCTTCCCTGGTGCATTATCGCCTCTTCCTGAAGAAGTCTTTTTTCACTCTAAGGTTAAAATTGAGACAGTAGAAGATCTTCAAGGACTAAAAGCAAGATGTATGGGTGATGGTGGAGAAATTCTTAAACGCATGGGAGCTGCAACAGTTATTATCCCAGGTGGTGAAGTATATGAAGCTATGCAACGTGGTACTGTTGATGCCTTTGAATATTCAACAATAGCTACAAACTGGGATATGCACTTTAATGAAGTTGCCCCTTATATGTATCTTTCTCCAGCTAGAGCTCCAAGTGATCCTCAGGTTTTCTTTGTAAACAAAACAGCTTTTGAATCACTCCCTGCTGATTTGCAGGAAATAGTTTCTGCAGAAATTTCAAAATGGACACAAGCTCAGCATGAGTATCTAGTATACAAATCTGTTGGTGCAATTGAAGAATTCAAAAAATCAGGTGTTGAAGTAATTAAAGTTTCAAATGAAATTGAAGAAGCTCTATATGCCGCTGCAAATGATTTCTATGCAGAAAAATCAGCAAAAGAAGATCCAATTTTTGGTGAAATCTATAATTCAATGAAGACTTATGGTGAAGCTTACGCATCTCTTCACTAAAAAAATTAATTACAACTATTAGCATTGAGGAGCAAATTTATGACCATTTTAAAAAAAATACTAAAATTTATAGATTCGATGAGCGAAATGGCCGGTTCTGTGGGGAAATGGTTTGCAATTCTCCTTGTGCTGGTGGGTTCATTCGATGCCATTTCAAGACATTTCTTTAATGCGCCGACCATATGGGCGTATGATACGATGTGTATGGCCGGAGGCATTCTTTACATGCTTGGCGCTTCCTATGATTATAAACATGATGCACACACAAGAGTCGATATAATATATGGAAGCTTGTCTAAAAAAAGTCAGTCTATAATTAATATAATCTGTTCTTTATTTCTCTTTTTCCCTTTGATGATTGTTATGTTCAAAGTGGGAGTTGATTGGGCAATGAAGGCCTGGAAAGGAGGAGAAGTGATGTTTACCAGTTTCTGGTATCCTCCAGCTGCACCTTACAGAACTATTTTTGCACTCGGTATTTTGCTGCTTATTCTCCAAGGATTAGCACGTTTTATAAGAGAAATCTACTTTGTAGTGAGGGGTGAATCCATTGATTGAATTAAGCGCTGAATTAATTACATTTCTAATGCTTGGTGGAGTTTTTGTTCTTGTTTTAACAGGATTCCCCATCGCTTTTGTTATCGGTAGTGTAGCCTTTCTTATAGGTACATTAGTTTTTGGTCCGACTACAGCCTTCCATATAATGTACAGCAGATTTTATGGGCTGTCATTGAATTATCCCTATCTAGCAGTTCCTCTATTTACTTTTAT
The DNA here is from genome assembly GCA_964457975.1 of uncultured Spirochaetaceae bacterium. Classification (GTDB taxonomy): domain Bacteria; phylum Spirochaetota; class Spirochaetia; order Sphaerochaetales; family Sphaerochaetaceae; genus Pleomorphochaeta. The sequence goes on from CAYWGU010000168.1 coordinate 3,127, forward strand.
GGGAGTGATACTGCAACATTCTGGGATTACAAAAGACCTTTATGAGAGTCTTTATGAATCTTTAGGAAACTTAAAAGGTGGACTTGCTGTTGTAACGGTTGTTTTTGGTACTATTCTTGCTGCATGTCTTGGTGTAATAGCTGCTTCAGTAACAATACTGACGCTCATTGCGTTGGAACCTATGATCAATCGAGGGTATGATAAATCTCTTGCAGCAGGATCAATTGTTGCTTCAGGTACTCTGGGAATTCTTATACCGCCAAGTATCATGCTCGTGGTGTATGCACCACAAGCTGGATTATCTATAGGACAGATGTTTATGGGTGCAGTATTTCCAGGACTAATCTTGTCGACATTGTATATTGTATATATTATAGTACGCTGCAAAATCAATCCTGAACTTGGACCTTCTATCCCGGAAGATCAGATTACACCTTTCAGTATGACTAAGATGATTAGACTTCTTAAGTCTATGCTTCCTCCTGTACTATTGATTGTTGCGGTTCTTGGAACGATTTTTTCAGGAATTGCCCCTCCAACTGAAGCCGCTGCAGTCGGCTCATTAGCTGCCATTTTATTATCAATTGCATATAAAAAATTCAGTTTTGAATTGCTAAAGCATGCTGCACTTGAAACATTGAAAGTCAGTGCCTTTGTCGTAATGATTGCGGCCTTGTGTTATGCTTTTGTCGGAATCTTTATGAGTGCTGGTTCTGGTGATGTGGTAACCAATCTTATTCTTTCAGTTCCTGGTGGTAGATGGGCCTCCTTTGCTGTAATTATGTTGATAGTTTTCCTTCTCGGAATGTTTATCGAATGGATTGGTATTGTTTTTATCATAGTTCCGATTTTTTCACCGATACTTGCTCAATTAGGCTTTAATCCTTTATGGGCTGGTTTAATGATCTGTATTAATCTGCAAATGGCTTTTCAGACACCACCAATGGCCATGTCCATTTTTGTACTCAAAGGAACGGCAGATCCAGCTCTTGGTCTAACTATGTCAGATATAATCAAGGGAGTTGTTCCTTTCATTATGATCATTATGTTTACCCTTATTATGTGTATGATATTCCCTGGTATTATTACCTGGCTCCCTGAAACTCTAATTGGTAGTGTACACTAATATTTTTTCTGAAATAGATTTTTTACTGTAATACTCAATCAAATTTATTGATTGAGTATTACTATCTATACTTGTAAGAAGACTTATTGTCATACAACGTGATAAAAGGTATTATACGCCATGAGATTATTAAAAAAATAACGCTTATCCTAAATGGTGGAAAAGCAATAAAAGGTATTATACAACATGAAACCATTAAAAAAAGAGCGCTTGTCACAAATGGTGACGGAAGTGATTAAAGAAATTATAATTGAAGAAGGTTTAAAGCCAGGCGATAAATTGTCTAGCGAAAACCAACTTGCGCAAAGACTTGAAGTAAGTAGATCTTCAATAAGGGAAGCAATCCGTATACTTGAAGTCACCGGGTATGTCAAAGCTCAGCAAGGGAAAGGTATCTTTGTTACCGAAAAAAAAGAAGACAGTAATTCAATAAAACGTTGGGTTGTCGATAATACAGACCTCCTAAAAGAACATTTTGAAGTTCGACTACTGATCGAACCACATGCAGCTTTTAAAGCAGCCGAACAAGCAAGTGAAAAAGATATTGAATTGTTACAGGAAATATATGATGATTTCTGTAAAAATCTTAAACTTAGTAATGTTTCAAAAGCTATTTCAAATGACAGTGAATTTCATCTTATGATAGCAAAAATATCAAGGAACAGAACCTTAAGTGTTCTTATGAAAACTATGGCACAATCGTTAAATGAGGGTTGGATTGCTTCACTTAATACCCCTGGCAGATTAGAACGTACTGTGGTAGAGCATAAAGTAGTCTTAATAGCTATAAAAGATCATGATTGTGAAAAGGCTTCAAATATGATGAGAGACCACCTTGTCAGAGCACTAAAGGATATTCAGAACTATACAAAAGAATTCTAAAATTTTTAAAGATTTTCTTACTTTTTTGATAACAGACAAGTGGTGAGAAAAATAAGCCTGAAATATATTATTGCAGCAAATTCAGTTACTCAAAACAACCCCTCACAGATCTTTCTAATTATATTTGCTTTGAAATAAAACATGTAAAAATAACAATCGAGTAGGAGGGTTCCTCACGGAACCGTCCTCTCACACCACCACTGCATA
>CAYWGU010000169.1:0-5329 GCA_964457975.1 uncultured Spirochaetaceae bacterium
AATCCAGTTATTAAACCTGCTTTTGACAATGTTTTACCTGCTTTATTTGGAGCTGTAGGTTATCAATATTTTATTAAAGATATGAAGCTTTCAACTTTTGCAATGGTTTCAATGGTTTTAATTGGCATTGGTTTCCCATTTTTAATTGGTGATACTGGGACTATGATAATAGTAATTGGAGCTCTCTCAATTGGCGCTGCATATTTATTATTTAGGCATAAAAATAAGGAGATTAAATAATGAAGCAAAGAGAAGATTTATACAGTTCTAAACTATCTAAAATGATACAGTTTGAAACTATTTCAATTTATAATGTTAAACAGAAAGAGAAATTTGAAAAGTTTCATATCTTGTTAGAAGAACTTTTTCCAAATGTATTTAAGACTTGTGAAGTTGTTAATATTGAAGGCTCTTTGTTATTTAAATGGGCAAGTAAAGATCCAAAATGTGAGCCCGTTTTATTTATGAGTCATCAAGATGTTGTTGAAGCAGGTGGCGTATGGACACATCCTCCCTTTAGTGGAAAAATAAAAGATGGTGTTATTTGGGGTAGAGGAACTGTTGATACAAAGGGTGCTTTATTTTGTATATTCCAATCTTTAGAAGAATTAATTGTTGATGGTTATATACCACCAACAGATGTTTATATAGCCTCCTCTTGTGGGGAAGAGGTTTTGGGTGATGGAGCAATTAAAACTTGCCAGTACTTAAAAGATAAAAATGTTCATCTTAGATTGATAATAGATGAGGGTGGGATGATTGTAGCCTCTCCTATGGCTGGAGCTACGGGTAAATATGCAATGATTGGTAGCCTTGAAAAGAGTACTGGTAATTTAAAGTTTATTGCAAAGTCTGCAGGTGGACATGCCTCTGCTCCTCCTAAAAATACTCCTATAGTAAGACTTTCAAAATTTATTAGTTATTTGGATAAACATGATCCTACAAAATCTAAAATGAACGATGTAACTGCTGAAATGCTAACAAGACTTGGAAAAACAACAAAAGGGCCTTTGGGCTTTTTGATGAGGCACTCTCGTGGCTTTGCGCCTTTATTATCTTTTATAATTCCAAAAGTAAATACTATGGGTGCTGCAATGTTTAAAACCACTATTGCTTTTACGACTTCTAAGGGTGCAAATGGTCTAAATGTTTTACCTCAAGAAGCTTTTGTTACAGCAAATGTTAGATATATAAATCATCAAGGTCCTAAGGAAATACTAACAATATTAAAAAATATAGCTAATAAATTTGAAGTTGAAGTTGAAGTTTTAACTGAGGCTGGAGAATGCCAAGTTGTAGATTACAAGAGCGATGAATTTAAATTGGTTGAAAGTGTTATTAAAGAAAATTGGAAGGGTGTTATACCATCGCCTTATACTTTGACAGGCGGAACTGATGCAAGACATTATACTCCAATTTGTGAAAATATATTAAGATTTGCTCCCTTAGAAATTAATCATCAACAATTAAATTCAGTCCATGGCTTGGATGAAAATATTTTTACAAATACTTTACCTCCTGGTGTAGATTTCTATAAGAAAGTCTTAAATTCTTTTTAGAGAATATCTAAATAATCTTACAATATTTTAGAATCTATTTTTTAAATTATTGTAAGATTCCTACTTTAATTGCTTTAATTAGCTATAATATAAAGAAATAAAAAAAACTTGTCAGAATTAAAAAACCGTGATATGTTTTATTTAAGAATTAAAAATAGTTCTTTTTTATTATAATTCAAAATTCCATTTGATATTTTTCACAGGACGGGAAGCCTGGCTAGGCTCCTCGGACGGGCGAGAAGTATCTTTTTTTTTCGACTACTACGTTAGGAGGTATGTTATGAAAAAAACAGTGGAAAACCTAAAAAGGTTAATAAGAGCAGGAAGAGGTCTTGTCCCCGCAACGACCGTTATTTCTAATGCAAAACTAGTTAATGTTATGTCAAACGAAGTTTATGCTGCTGAGGTTGCTATCTATGAAGACACCATAATAGCTATTGGAGATGTAAAAGATTACATTGGTAAAGATACTAAAGTTATTGATGCCAAAGGTAAATATTTGGTTCCAGGTTTAATTGATGGTCACATTCATAGTGAGTGCAGTAAATTAAGTATCACAAGTTATGCTAAAGCAGTTGTCCCTCATGGTACAACTTCAATGATAAGCGGACTAGATGAGTATATTTCTGTTTCAGGACTAGAAGGACTTCAAGAAATTTTTGAAGAAATTGAAAAAAGTCCGTTAAAAGTATTCTGGGGAGCCCCTCATCAAACTCCTTATACTTTTCCACAATCAACTATAAAATACAATTTTACAAAAGAAACTCACAAGATAGTTCAAAAGTGGCCTCAATGCTTTGGTGTTTGGGAAACTGTAAGAGAATTTATCCAAGAAGAAGATGAAAACACTTTAGGTGCAATATCTTTAGCAGAAGAAAACAGACTTCCTGTTTTCGGTTGTGCTCCAATGGCAAGAGGTAAAGATTTAAACGGTTATCTTTGTGCTGGTATTAGATTAGATCATGAAAGTTATGATCATGAAGAAGTTGTTGAAAAACTAAGAAATGGTATGCACATGCTTATCAGAGAATCTGTTGTAACACACTTTTTAGCAGAAAATATTAAAGCAATTACAGAAGTTAATCCTTATTTTTCAAGACGCACAAGTTTTTGTACAGATGATGTAACAGCCTCTGAAGTTATAGAATTAGGTCACCTAGATAACGTTGTTAGAAAAGCTATAAGAGCAGGTATTGCTCCTATTACTGCAATTCAAATGGCAACAATCAACAGTGCTGAAGCTTATAGAATTGATGATAAAATTGGTTCAATTACTCCCGGTAAAATAGCTGATATTTTATTTGTTGATGATTTAACTGAATTTAATGTGCTAGAGGTTATGACTGATGGTAAGTTAGTTGCAAAAGACTCTCATATTTCTTATGACTTAAAAGCTCCAAAAAGAAGCAATGTACTAACTTGTAAATTAGATTGTAAAGATGTTGTTAAATCAGATTTTGATTACAAAGTAGATATTAAAGATGGAAAGGCCAAAGTTCTTTCAATGAACGTTGTAGGTCCTTTCTTGAGAGAAAGAAAAGAAGTAGTTCTAAATGTAGTTGATCATGTTGTTCAACCTAGCATTGAAGACGATGTAACTCTTGTCTCTGTAATAGAGAGATTCGGTAAAAATGGAAACAAATCTTTAGCATTTTGTTCTGGCTGGAATTTAAAATCCGGTGCAATGGCTTCTTCAGCTGCTCCAGATGACAATAATATTGTTGTTTTAGGAACAAACCAAGAAGATATGGCTTTTGCAGTTAATTATTTAATTAAGCAAAAAGGTGGCCAGGTTGTTGTTAAAGATCAAAAAGTTTTAAGCTTTTTAAGTTTACCAGTAGGTGGTATTTGTAGTGATGAAGAACCAGAATATGTTGCTGCTAAGGAAAAAGAATTGAATAAAGCTGCTAAAGCTTTAGGCTGTGATTTACCGGAGCCTTTGATGTATATGTTCTTCTTACCAATTACTTGCTTGCCAGATTTTGCTCTAACCGATGTCGGTCCTATTGATACTAAAGCATTATGTGTTTTTGATCCAATATTATCTTTAGAAGAATAACAAAGGATTAAAAAATGAATAAATTAGAATTAGAGAGGCTACTTAGTGTAGCCTCAGGGCGGAGTAAACCTGATTTAGTCGTAACAAACTGTCAAGTTGTTGATGTTTATAATCATAAAATAATCAAATCTAATGTAGCTATTAGTGGCAAATATATTGCAGGAATTGGTGATTATACTTGTAGTAATGTTATTGATGCACAAAATAAGTACATTGTTCCAGGTTTTATTGATAGCCATATTCATATTGAATCAAGCTATGTAACACCGGAAGAAATGGGACGACTTCTAGTCTCTCATGGAACTTCAACAATCATAGCTGATCCTCATGAAATAGTGAATGTCTGTGGTTTAGAGGGCTTTGAATATATGAGAGAAGCTTCGAAGAATACAGTTTTAGATATAAAATATATGCTTCCCTCTTGTGTTCCTGCTACTCCTTTTGAAACTTCAGGGGCTGAGGTTAATTCGGGTGATATGGAAATTCCTATCAATGAAGAAAATGTTCTGGGCTTGGGTGAATTTATGAATTACCCAGGAATAATTAATGGTGATAGTGAAACTTTAGATAAAATAATGGTAGCTATAAACAATGACAAGCTTATTGATGGCCACAGTCCTGGTGTATTTGATAAACAATTAAATGCCTACACTTGTGCTCAAATTATAAGCGATCATGAATGCTCTTCAATTGAAGAAATGAATGATAGATTATCTAGAGGTTTGTATGTTTTATTAAGAGAAGGTTCAGCCTGTCACGATATTAGAACTCTTTTACCTGCTGTAAATCAATATAATTCAAGGCGTTGTTTGCTTTGCTCTGACGATAGACATCCAAAAACAATATTAGAAATTGGACATTTAGAAGAGCATTTGAGAATTTGTGTACAAATGAATATTGATCCAATTACTGCAATTCAGATGGCTACTATTAATGCAGCTGAATGCTATAAATTGAAAGATCGCGGAGCTATTGCTCCTGGAAAGTTGGCTAGTTTTTCCATTATTGAGGATTTAGAATCTTTTAAAGTTGAAAAAATGTTTATCGAGGGCTCTTTGGTTGCTGAAAATGGGGATTTTATACCAAAAGTTAATAGATATCCAATTGAAAAAGTTAAAGGATCTATGCATGTTAAAGATTTTACTAAAGAAAAATTAAAGTTAAAACTTAATTCAAACAAGGCTATAACTATTTCATTATTGCCTGGAGGTGTACTCACTAAAAAGACTATCAATGAAGTTAAGTTAAATGAAGAAAATGAATTTATTTTTGACTCACAAACGGATATATCAAAAGTAGCAGTTGTTGAAAGACATAAAAATACAGGGAATGTTGCTGTTGGTTTATTAAAGGGTTACGGAATAAAAAAAGGTGCGATAGCTCAATCTATTGCTCATGATTCACACAATATTATTGTTGTTGGTACAAATGATGATGATATGTATATTGCAGTAAAAGAGTTGATTAAACAACAAGGAGGAGTTATTGCAGTATTAAATGATGAGGTTATTTCAAGTATTCCAATGCCTGTTGCCGGCTTGATGAGTGATCAAAGTGGTGAATGGGTTAGGGATAAATTAACAGAATTTAATTCAATAGCGTTCAATAAATTAAAAATTGATTCTAATGTAGAACCAATTATGACTTTGTGTTTTATGTCTTTAGCAGTAATTCCAGAAATAAAATTAACTGATAAAGGTTTATTTGATGT
>CAYWGU010000170.1:0-5279 GCA_964457975.1 uncultured Spirochaetaceae bacterium
TAGAAGTTGAATAAAAGTAGAATAATAAGCTTTTTGCAAGACTAAATCGAACCCCTAAGTTTGCAAGACTAAATGTTAGATATTTAATTTCATGAAATGCACTTACTTATTCTATTAACCTTTTTATGGGTCCTATACCTTACTTTAAACTTTTACTTGCAAAAGGAGATAAAGCACCTTATCGTATAACCATGAGTTCTAAATTATTAAACTTTAACTAAGTATTTAGAGGATTAGGAGAAACTTATGAAAAATCAAATTGGAGTAGTTGGACTTTCTGTAATGGGAAAAAATCTTGCTTATAATATTGCAGATCATGGATTTTTGGTTTCAGTATATAATAGAACACCAGTGAGAACTCAAATAGCATTTAAGGAATATCCTGGATCTGGACTAGATGGTTTTTTTACAATTAAAGAATTTGTTGAAAGTCTTGATTCTCCTAAAAAAATTTTACTCATGGTAAAAGCTGGCGCTCCAGTTGATCAAACAATTGAACAGCTTTTACCGTATTTATCAAAAGGTGATTTGATTATTGATGGTGGTAATTCCTATTATTTAGATACCATTCGTAGAACTGAATATCTTAATGGTAAAGATTTAAAGTTTTTAGGTGTTGGAATTTCTGGAGGTGAAGAAGGAGCAAGAAAAGGACCTTCAATTATGCCTGGTGGAAGTAAAGATGCCTATGCTCTTGTTGAGCCGATTCTCACTGCTATTTCAGCAAAGGCTGAAGGTAAGGATTGTTGTTCTTATTTAGGTCCTAACGGAGCAGGTCATTTTGTAAAAATGGTGCATAACGGAATTGAATATGCCGATATGCAGTTGATTTGTGAAGCCTATAGCATCATGAAGAATCTCATGGGTTTAAGTCCCGATGAGATGTCCGATATTTTTAGTGAATGGGATAAAGGTGAATTAAATAGCTACCTCATAGGTATAACGGCAGATATTTTTAAGAAAAAAGATGATAAAACGGGTAAGCCTCTTCTTGATATGATCCTTGATTCTGCAGGTCAAAAAGGAACTGGTAAATGGACGGCACAAATCTCACTTGAAATAGGGGCTCCTGTTCCAACCATTACGGCTGCAGTATATGAGCGATATTTGTCTGCTATGAAAGACGAACGCATTCAAGCTTCCAAGGTCCTTAAAGGTCCTCCTAAAAAAGAAATAACTGACCGTGGCTTTATTGAATCAATTAGGTGTGCACTATATGCAAGTAAAATATGTGCATATGCGCAAGGTTTCAGCATGCTAAGAGCTGCTTCAGAACTAAATAATTGGGATTTGCAGTATTCTGAGATTGCTAAAATATTTAGAGGTGGATGCATAATAAAGGCACAATTTCTTAACGAAATATCACATGAATTTGATAAAAACAATCAAATGGTTAATCTTTTAACAGCTCCATATTTTGTTTCAAGCATCAATTCATATCAAGAAAATTGGCGTAAGGTTATATCAAAATCAATAGAATCCGGAATAGCTGTAAGTGCTTTTTCGAGTGCTCTATCCTATTATGATAATTATAGAAGCAAAGATATGCCAATGAATCTGCTACAGGCTCAACGTGACTATTTTGGCTCTCATACATATCAGCGTGTAGATGTAGATGGTATTTTCCATACTCAGTGGGTTTAGTAAGTATTTATGAAAGAAGTATAATTGGAGGTTTAAAATGAATCCTGAATCTGGATGTATTCCTGATAAACTCTCATCTGTTTTTATTATTTTTGGAGCTACTGGTGATCTAACGCGTAGAAAACTTATGAGTGCTTTCTATAATTTAGAAAGTGATAATTTATTGCCAAAAAGCTTTGTTATTATAGCAATTGGTAGAAGAGATAAGACCACTGAACAATATAGAGAAGAGGTTCTTGCATCTCTTGTTAAGTATTCTCGTAAAAAGGTTGACCCAAAAATCTGGTACAAACTCGCATGTATGATTATTTACTATAAGTTCGATTTCAATGATTTAGAAGGATATTGTGGTTTAGAGCGTTTTATTGTAAATGTAGAAGAAAATTTTTGTACAAGTGGAAACCGTGTATTTTATCTTGCTGTGGCTCCTGTATACTTTGAAACAATTGTAGAAGGTATAAAAAAAGGCAAGCTTAATGAATCCTGTTCTGGATTTAGTCGGTGTGTCATAGAGAAACCCTTCGGAAAAGATTTAGAAACAGCTACTCAATTAAACCAAAGTATTCTTAAGGTGTTTTCAGAGAAAAATATTTATCGAATAGATCATTATCTTGGTAAGAATATGATCCAGAATATTATGGTTCTAAGGTTTTGTAATTCAGTGTTTGAATCTGTATGGGATAATAAGCATATTGATAATATCCAGATATCATTAACCGAAGAGTTGGGTGTTGGAAGCAGAGCTAATTACTATGAACAGTCCGGAGCTATGCGTGATATGTTTCAAAACCATATTATGCAGATAATGAGTATTGTTGCCATGGAACCCCCTGTTAATTTGAATATGGACTCCATTAGAAATGAGAAACAAAAAGTTCTTGAATCTATAGAAGATATATCTGATGAGTTTTTAAAGAATAATGTTGTTTTTGGTCAGTATGATGAGGGCATAATACAAGGTGAAAAGGTACCTGCATATCGGAAAGAAGAGGGTGTTAACCCTGAATCGGAAACAGAAACTTTTGTAGCACTTAAAATGTGTATTAATAACTTTAGATGGGCAGGAGTTCCTTTCTATATTAGAACGGGTAAACGGCTGGAAACTTCTTCTGGTGAAATTATAATACAATTTAAAGATCTTCCTAATGCACTGTATTTTAAAGAAAAGAGAGTTAAGCAACCTAACTTATTAATATTGCATATTCAGCCAAAAGTAGGTGTGTTTTTTCAGTTTAATACCAAAGATTTTACATCGCATAATGACATTGTTCCTACAAAAATGGAGACAAGTTCATTTGTTTCAGAGCTTGGCAATACTCCAGAAGCCTATGAAAGACTTATATATGATATTTTACGTGGTGATGCATCTCTTTTTTCGAGATGGGATGAAGTAGAATCTGCATGGAATATAGCTGATTGTATTATTAAGTATCGAGAACATGTAAAGACTGAGTTACCTAAATACAAAGCGGGTAGCATGGGACCAAAAGAGGCCTTTGACCTTATAGAGAAAGATGGTCGTCACTGGATGACTGATTAATAAATTACAAAAGAGGAAATAATATGAATATAGATACATCAAAGGTATATGATATTTCAATGCCTATCACTTATGATATGGCAGTATACAAAGGTAAGGAAGAAAAGCGTCCTTTACTCACTGCACAAAGTACTTTTTCAACCGGTTCTGCCTATGAAAGTGTTATTACCATGAATATGCATACCGGCAGTCATATTGACAGTAAACTTCATATGATTGAAGGTGGTGCTACTGTTGAATCCTTAAATATTAAAGAGCTTCTTACTAAATGTCGTGTCATTGATTTGAGTGAATGTACTTCTTCTATTGGTAAAAAAGCGCTTGTTGATAAAAATATACAAAGCGGGAGTTTTCTTCTATTGAAAACAAGAAATTCTACGGAAGACATTTTAGAAAAAGATTTTATTTATCTTGATCGCAGTGGAGCAAGTTATCTTGCAGAAATGAATATTGCAGGAGTTGGTACTGATGGGTTAGGTATTGAAAGAAATCAAATTGATCATAAAACTCATCTTGTGCTTATGAATAAAGGTATTCATATACTGGAGGGATTACGTCTTGCTGATATAAAAGAGGGTGAATATTTCCTTTCAGCTTTACCAATTCTTATCCCTGGTGCTGAGGCATCTCCTATTAGAGCTGTTCTTATTGGACTAAATTAATACTTTAAAGAAGAGCCCTTAAATTAATGAATTATTGATTGAAGGCAGTTGATCCTTTTGTGAGACTGACTTTAATCATATTCTTTTCGAATATAAAGTTAAAATTTTCCTTGCTTAAACGTCAAGGAATTGTGAGTTGTTTTTGGTAAATTGATTTGAATAATTTTTAATTGGATTTTTATACTTCCATACGAAGAACTTTGTTGATTTAATTTTGTTACAGTTTGTTTGTCATAATTATTCAAATATTGATGTTCATAGTAATAAATATCAAATTATAGGTGTAGTAACAAATTTATTTAACTTCCTACAACTTTAAAAAATAGCTATTACGAACAAAAGTAAAATCCTTTATCCTTAGAAGGAAAGCTTTTTTGTTTTCTAATACGTTGCAAGGTACTAGTGCTTTAACCTTTAACTATTCTTTTGTTGAAAGTTGTAAAGTAATGGGGTGGTGATATTCATTAATATCCTAAATATATTTAATTAACGCTAGCTAAATAGTTATATAATAGGAGTTGGGGTAAGTTTTTTTCTGGATTTATAAATTATATTACAACTTAATAACAACTGTAGAATCTTTTTTTAAAAGTAGCTCCTGTTATAATATAGAATCAAATAGTATATCATAAGAGGCAATAACTAAAGTTTTCATAAAAATAAATGAGTTTGTAATTTTTTCTTTAATTAAATAATTATTTGCACATTCACTGCAAGTATTAATGAAATGTTGATATTAATAATAGTATTAATGAAAAAATAATCTATGATTTTGCAGAAATTTTCAAAATAGGCTATTTCTTTCTGTTAAAAATTCGGTTATTATAAATATGTAATACTTTTAGGAGTTAAAATATGAACAATAAAATGTCAATAATACTATTGTGTTGCATATTCTCTATGTTACTATTGCAAAGTTGTGCTCCAAAACAAAAAGTATCTGAATCTACACCGCACTCTTTCTCAATGCTCTTTAATGAAACAGAAGCAGCTCCTTTGCGAGATGACTGGCTTATTCTTAAAGAATATAAGGAACGAAAGAATGTTGTATTTGATATTTAAGTTGCTGATGATTCACGTTATGAAAACGCACTCAATATAGCACTTAGAACAGGGACTCCACCTGATATCATCCTCAAAGTCTGGCCACAGACTATTTCAGAGTTTGCCAATGATGGGTTTTTGCTACCTGTAAGTGATTATTATGACCAAATGCCCTTTTTAAAATCTTATATAGAATCAAACAATCTTGAAAAAGAATTGCAAAATTTAAAAATGGAAAATGGCAAATATTACATTTTTCCAGGATTCCAGCGCAAGATTCAAGTACAACAATGGATTTACCGGAAAGATGTTTTTGATGAAAATAATCTTGAGGTCCCTAAAACCTATGATGAACTTTTTGATTCTCTTGTGATTCTCAAGGGAAAATA
>CAYWGU010000171.1:0-5216 GCA_964457975.1 uncultured Spirochaetaceae bacterium
ATCAACCAAATTTCAGATTTTAGGGTAAATATCAACCAACCTCTCAACTAGCCCCAAAAAAAATTCAATCTTGATAAACCTCAAGTTGATGAAATATAGAATAATTTAAAAAATGAAGCTTGTAATAAAGTTCACCCAATTTTCTTTAGAGCTAAAAAACGAAAAGAATACACTGTTCTAAGGTTAGATGAATACTTAGAAAAAGCTATATCTAAATGGCAGATAGAAAAAAATATGTTTGAAGAAAAAGAAACGGTTAACGAAATAGAAATCAATAAAAAGAACAAAGTTAAATTCGATAATTGGATGAATGAGTTTAATCAAACTTATTATCCAACTGTAGAATTCTTAACTAAAACGCTCAACGATAATCTTAGCGAAATACGAATACCAGTAGATTTTTCAGTTGATTTTGATGTCCTAGAAAATGGCAAACGAGTATATCTAGATATTGATTTACCTAAAATAGAAGACTATCCACAAAAAAAGGCCAGAATACTTTGAACTGGTAAAATCTCAATTAAGAATAAACCTCAAAAAGAAAAACAGTTTGACTATCTGAGAAGTATATCAGGTATGAGTATATATTTTGCCGCTATAGCTTTTTCAATATCACCTGTAATTAATGAAGTAATTGTTTCAGGTTATACACAGCGATTAAATAAATCTACAGAAAATATTGAAGATGAATATGTTTATTTTGCTCAAGTATGATTCAAAGCAATTTAGAAAGTTAAAATGTCAAAATTTTTGAGACTGAGTTAACTATAAAATCTCTTGAAAGTAGAATAAAAACAACTGCTCAAGTGGAGGGTGTTATGATAAAAAATGGTATCGAAACAAAAGTAAAAGGCACAGGCTATCACGATCACAACTGGAGATCAAAACCTATGTCAGCCAAATTCAAGAATTGGTATTGGGGTAAAGTTCATACCAAAGATATATCAATTGATTATAGTGTAATGATACCTAAAATTGGTAATAAACCATTTTCAACATTATTAATAACAGATAAGAATGGGGCAATTATGTGACCTAAAGTCTCTACTTCTCTATTTAAAATTAAAACCCAATTGGACGATGTTTGTAGAGAACCGGAAATGGGATTTGATTTTGCCAATGAAATTATACTGAAGATAAAAGATAAAAACTTTAAAATGGACTTAGAAATCGAGGTAGATCACCTAGTTATGAAAGAAAAAGCTAAATTTTTACCTAATGAATCTGCTTATAGATATATTGGTAAAGAGACAATGACTATTACTAGAAATGTTGAGAAAAAACATACAATACCAAATCTTTACATGAAATTGTTTATTTGGAAGAATAGTCAATTCTGTATTATTTTAACTAACTGATTTAGACATCCAATTAATCTAGCCTGTTTTACATCTGGTATCGGCTTATAGCCCCATCTCTAGTTTATAATAGGAATGGATTATTTTTGTTTTGTAGTTTTGTAATAAATAAAGCTTGGTTAGGATATTGCTTTGTAAATGGATATAGATATTGATATTGATTATTCTAGTGCAATAGTACTACCAATCGCAATTTAAGACACCATCAATAATGAAAAGTACAACATATAATATCATGTAAAGCACCACTTATAAAAAAATAATTTTATTCTGATATTGATCCATTTTAGTTTACACATAGGATTTACTGCACCCTTATAGGTTAATACTATTGGGATTTAAGAGATTAAAAGATCCTGATTTGTTTTTTTGATATTTAACTACTAAATCTGAACAAGCATAAAAAAAGACTATTAACTATAAGCTGTATTTGCTTTTAGTAATAGTCTTTATTCTATTGTCGGTTAAGTTAAATCTATATTGTAGCAATATCTATTGTAGATGTACTCACATAACTACCAGCTGTAATTAAATCATTACCTTTATAGCCTAGTTTAAAACGAGCAAGTTCAGTACCGATTTCATGTCTGCCTGGAGTAATTATTCTAGTAAAAACACCTGAATTGGTAGCAGTATAAACTCCGTCATCATCTGATGCATATGAAAGAGAATCTCCAGTAGGAAGTGATGCAGTTCCACCATGAGTAGGATTACCAATAATTATAGGATAAAGAGATGTATGTGCATCAGCGAATTCACTATTGCTTTTAAATTCACCTGTTCTAACTGTAGCTGTAAAAGAAATAGATTCTTCTAAATTACCAATATTATTTGATAAAACAGTAAAGTCACTGTTGGTTATTGCTGAAGTAGTTGGTGAAAGAGTCATATTATAATCAGTTGCTGTAGCATCATCTCCGTAAGCACTAGCACCATACTTTATTGAAAATTCATATGAAGTTTCATTCATATCTGCATTAATAATAGCAGTTGGGGTAGAATAAGCGAATAATCCGGTGATTGCCATTGATGCGATTAATAGTGTTGATAAGATTTTTTTATTCATGATTTTTGTTTCCCTTTGTGTTTATTTTTTGTTTTTCTGTAATATGTTTGTACTATAATTTATAATGTATCTTATGTCAACAGTTAAATAAAAATATTTATATATTTGTTGATTTTCTGAATATATCAAAGATACGGGAGTTTATTAACAATTATTACTATAAGAAATTTTGTTACTTATATCATATCTTTGATATGTTGGTGAAAGCATCATACCCCGCAGGAGCATATCTAAAAGACAGGTTTTGGAACACTTAACACCAAATGCAACAAATAACTGCATATTAGGCTTAAATAGGCCATGCATTATTGCTTAGCAGTCCAACCAATATTAAACAAGAGGCCAACCAATATTCTTAATAATCCACTTTTTCTAAATTATCTAATATTTTATTGTTAGTTTTTCCAGGATCTTCTATCTTCTTTTATTTTCTTCAGTGATATTTTTGTTTTGTTGAAAATCATTCTATCAATATTAGGTTATTTAGGTGTGTTGCACCTAAGAGGTTAGCCCATGATAATTGTGGCACTGGGGTTCAGTGAATAGCTAAATGCGATGAAAATCTTTGCACTCTTTAAAATCCACTAGAAGCAATAACTGTGTAGACGTATCATCCTGTGAGTATTCACATTGAATGATTTGCTAGTACCACTCTGATCCGGCCAATATAATTCTAGCAGGCGAACAAAATACAGGACAATTGCTCATATTATTTTATTGGTGTGTATAAAACGATTATCAATGTAATTGTTACAATAACAGCACAGGAAGGCAATATAATAAAGAGTGGTTAGAATAGTAGTAGAAGGTTAAGGTGGTTCTATAGTAACATTCTACTGTCCGTATAATGGCATTTGTGTAACATGTTACATAATAGAATAACAGATATATAAGAAGGATAAGCAATGTCAGTATTCAAAGATACCAATACAAGCAAATGGACTTATAAATTTAGATACACCAACTGGAATGGTGATACCAAACAAAAGAAAAAGACTGGTTTTAAAACAAAGAAACAAGCACAACAATGGGAAAATGAAAATGCCAATAAACTAGAAGGCTCATATCATATGAAGTTATCATCATTGATTGATTTATACACAACCGATTGCAAAGTTCGATTAAAACCAACACCGATAGATAACAAGGGGGAACCTTATCAATAATAAAATCTTACCTTATCTTGGTAACATACCAATAAATCAAATAACACCTGTATCAGTACGTAGATGGCAGACAACATTAATTAGCAAAGGATACTCGCCAACTTATCTTAAGACCATTAACAATCAGTTGTAAGCCATAATTAACTATGGTTGTATTTTCTATTCATTAAAAGAGGATATTTTTTATAAGACAGGCTATATGGGCAAGAAACAATCAGAGTTAAAAGGATTTTGATCTATAGAGGACTCCAATAAGTTAATTGTTACATTTGGCGACTTAACAATAGAAAAAGTTGCTTTCTCCCTATTGCTTTATAGTGGCAAGAGAAGTGCTGAAATGTTAGCCTTGAATGCTTAGGATTAAATATCATAAGCAATTTAAAAAAAATTAGTTCAAGAGTTATAGACTAACACAATATTTCTTGCATTGAGTTAAGAATTGCTTTATAATAAATATAAAAAGATTTCAACAGATCTTAGTAAATGTATTGGATGCAAAAATGTTTTAATATATGTCCAGTTAATATATAGTTCTACATCCAAAGGAATATAAATAGATTCAGACAGTCATCAATGTATATTATGCCTAGCGTGCTTTCATAATTGTCCATCAGATACTATTAACTTACCATATCTTGATAAAGATAAAAAAAAGACTCTAAAATGGGAATGTAAAAATTCAAAACCCACAATCAAAAGTATATTTTAAAAGAGAAAACAATGATCAAAAAAATTAAACTTAGTGTAACCACATGTTATTTAATACCGGTTGATAATAAGTATTTACTGGTAGACACAGGATATAATAACGATAAAAATAGGTTCTACAAACAACTCGAAAAGCTTAGAATTACTACAAAAGATATTTCATATATTCTATTAACACACACACATGATGACCATGTTGGTTTGGTAAATGAAATCGTATTGCAAAATACATCATGCAAAGTTATCATGCATGAAAATGCCATAGAAAAACTTAATACAGGCAAAAATGATTTGAGCAAAAGCAGCTATATAAATAAACGTATAGCCACAGTTATTCGGTTGATTCGTAAGTTTTCCAAAGGTGGCTTTCCAATATATAGTACTAGAGAAAAAGATATTATTATCTCTAAAGAATCTTCATTTAAGAATTTGGGCATTGATATTGACGGTAAAATTATTTATACACCTGGTCACACAGATGATTCAATTTCTGTTGTATTGGACAGTGGCATCTGCCTCTGCGGAGATGCCGCAGCAAATATGCTGACAATACTGGGAACAAAGCACTGCGTAATAGTTATAGAAGATTTAAAAGAATATTATGCCTCATGGACGCGAATGCTGAAAGAAAATATAACTGAAATATATCCAGCTCATGGTAATACTTTCAGTGTGGAAGAACTTCATAAGCACTTGAATAAACAGAAAATTCAGAACATGAGAGTAATTAAAAGATAATGTTTCTACGCTCCCGTAAATTGAAAATATTGAGAAAATATTGCTATTAGTTGAATTGAAAAGAGAGGGGAAGTTATTACTCTAACATAATAGCAACTTCATATTACTACATAACAATGGAAGGAGTTATTTTATTTGTGTTTTTATTCCCATTCTATTGTATTTCCTTATCACACAGTA
>CAYWGU010000172.1:0-1998 GCA_964457975.1 uncultured Spirochaetaceae bacterium
ACGCTTATGCTAATTGTGTTTGTTGATATATAATCGCCTGCAGGTATCTCTTTATCTGCATCCCAATGGAATTTGAATGTTGTTATGGTTTGTTTTGCATTTGGTCCTGCTTTAACAGGTGAAGAGAAAGTTGTCTGATTTTCATCATTAATATTTATTACGCTAAGGTTGTTGTTGGTTGCGTATTCGTTACCATCCACCTGAGCGATGAAAGGGTTTACAGTAATCTCTGTAACAAATGTAATGCTTGTGTTTAGATTACCTTTAAAAATCTTAATATTAAAAACATCAGTAGTACCTTCTTCACCTAAATTCAAATCACCAATAATTAATTGTTCAGCATCTGTGAAATCATTGGCACTGCTATCTGAGCCATAAATAATAAATAATTCATAGCTAGTTTGTTTAAGCTTTGACTTAAGGGTTACATTCATTTCAGGAGCTTTATCTTTAATACCATTGAAAGATATATTTGTTGTTGCTGAAAAAGCTGAGGCTACTGCAAGTGTAGCGATTGCTAATATTGTTATTATTTTTTTCATTTGTTTTTCTTGTTTTTTAATTTATGGGATGTAATTAAATATCTCATATTAAAATTTTATATCCTAATGTTACTTGTGTCAATGTTGATATAACGTATATGTAAACCTAATATTAAAAATATCAAGTCCATATTATGCAACAACTTAAAAATTGCTTTTTTGTGTAATATTTTTTTTATATGTCAACTCCAAAATTTTCTTAGTGGCTGTTTTTGGTACCTACAAGGCTGCTTGTTTTTTTTAATAAACATGTTTTTTATTAGTTGGTGCAACGAAGTCATGAAAGTTAAATTATTATGATATTGAGATGTTAAAAAAGGCCTCCTTTGAGGCCTTTGATTTGAAATTTATCAATTATTCCAATTGTTAATATTTTACAGTATTTGTAAGTGTTCCAATTCCTTCTATTTTAATTGATATTGTTGATAGATCTTTCATATGGGATACTCCACTTGGAGTACCTGTTAATATTATATCACCAGGATTAAGAGTCATTACCTTTGATATATATGATACTAGATAAAATGGATTGAAAATTAGATTTGAGGTATTGCTTTCTTGCATTACCTTTTCATTTAAAATGCTTGTTATCTTAAGATTGGTTGGGTCTATTTTTGTTTCAATGAATGGACCAAAAGGGCAGAAGGTGTCAAAGCTTTTAGCTAGAGTCCATTGTCCCTTTTGTGGTTGTAGATCTCTTGCAGTAACATCATTTGCACAGGTATAACCTAATATATACTTATGAGCATCTTCCTCTTCAATATCATGTGCCTTGCTTTTAATAACAATAGCTAGTTCAGCTTCATAATCAAGTCTTTTACACATTTGAGGCTTTAGTATATTTTCATACATTCCCAAAGCTGTGGTTGCTGGTTTTATGAATAATACTGGGCTTTCTGGAATTGGATGGTTGAACTCCTTTGCATGATCTCTGTAGTTCAATCCAACACAAACAGCCTTTGTGAAGTCGCAAGGTGTTAATACTTTAACATCTTTGAAGTCTAACTCCTCAGATGATTCTTTAAATCCAATAAAAGGAGAGCCTTCTATTTTTGTAATTTTATTTTCACAGTCTTTTTTTAAAATGCCATAGCTTATTTCATTGTTGTAATAATAGCGTAAAAATTTCATAATTTCTCCTTCTGCTTGTTCTTTGTAATATAGCACAGTTTTATCTTATAGATTAAGAGTAAAGGTCAATTTATCCTATGAGAGGTTTATTATATAACTTCGTTTATAAGACCAAGAGTACCTTTTTAATAATCACCATATTAATAAATATGGATAAAAAAACCAAACATCCTATACTAATCTTCTGGAGAATAATTAGAATGTTTGGTACTAGTATATAATAATTTTTTTGAACTAAAAAATAATTAGCGTTGTACTCTTCCAGATCCATCTCCACCCATTAGGGATTTAACTTCACTTAGACTTGTTAGATTGAAGTCACCAG
>CAYWGU010000172.1:2098-5213 GCA_964457975.1 uncultured Spirochaetaceae bacterium
GCAATGATTACATCAACATATTTTGTTAATTCTCTCATTACTGTTGGAGCATCTTTACCATACTTCCAGAGTTTTTTTCTGTAGTTAAGGTCAATTGAAACTGTTGCACCAGCTTTCTTAGCAGCCTTCATTGCCTTCAAAGATTCATCTGCTGCAATCTGACTTACTGCAGGAGAGATGCCTGAAATATGAAACCATGTAGCTCCAGTCATTATCTTATCAAAATCATAATCAGTGGTTTCTGAGAAAGCACTATTTGCTCTATCATATACAACCTTACTTGGTCTTTGACATGCACCTGTTTCAAGATAGTAGATTCCAAGTCTTGAATCTTTAACATATTTAATACCATCGGTTAGCACACCGTGTTTTCTAATTTCGTCCGTACAATGAAGACCTAAATCGTTATCTGGAAGAGCTGTAATAAAATGAGCTTCTTCACCAAACTTTGCAAGTGATACTGCAACGTTTCCTTCTCCACCACCAAAAGTTGCTTCTAAGCTAGGTGATTGGAAAAATCTTTCATTGCTAGGAGATTTTAATCTCAACATGATTTCGCCGAATGTTATATATTTGTTCATTATGAATCCTCCGATTACAGTAAGAATAGGACGGATAATAAATATTGTCAATAAAAAACGGAACAGTATTCCAATTTTTATAAAACCATGATATTATTATCTTAACTAAATGGAGGATGTTATGTTTAAACAATTTTATGAAAAACTAGAAAACGCAGCACTTGTTCCTGTTGTTGCACTAAATGATGCAAAAAAAGCAGTACCACTATCAAAGGCTTTATATAAAGGTGGAATACCAGCTATTGAAGTTACATTCAGAACTGATGCTGCAGAAGAAGCTATTAAATTAATAGCTAAAGAATGCCCCGAAATGTATGTAGGTGCTGGAACTGTTATCAATGCAAAGCAAGCTGAAACAGCTTTTAAAGCAGGCGCACAGTTTTTGGTTTCACCAGGATTTATTAATGAAGTAGCAGATTGGGCTGTTCTTAATAAGGTTCCTTATTTACCTGGCGTATGTACTCCATCTGATATAATGAATGTTTTATCTAAAGGCCTTGATGTAATGAAGTTCTTCCCAGCAGAAGCTTCAGGTGGTACCAATATGTTAAAGAATCTTGGTGGTCCTTTCCCACAAGTTAGATTTATGGTAACTGGCGGTATTGGTCCAAATAACATGGAAGAATACCTCAAAACAAAGAATGTTATTGCTCTTGGTGGATCATGGGTTTCTAAATCAGATCTGATTGATAATGATGATTGGGATACCATAACTGAATTAAGTCTTGAAGCAACAAATAAGATTAAAAAAATAAAAAGTGCTAGTAAGTAATATAAGATAACACTAGAGTGGAATGGAAGATTTAATGATAAACTCTTTAAATCTTTCATTTTCTTGTTTATGGGGATAATAATGAACGAATTAGGAACTACGGGCAGAGTATTAACACTACTTGAGACTTTATCGAAAGAAAAAGAACTCAATCTTGAAAGAATTTCTGAGAGGACAAATATCCCCAAAGTTACAGCATTACGATTACTTACAACTTTATGTAAGGCAAAATATATAATAAAGAATCCAAACGATAGTTATTCATTAACACTTCGCATGTTCTCTGTTGGATCAAGAGCCTTGGATTGGACAGAAATTATTGAAATATCACGTCCTATCGTGGAACAACTAAAAGATGATTTACAAGAAACCATTCATATGGGAATATTGGAAGACAGCAAAGCTGTATACATAATGAAAGAAGAATCCTCACATACAGTGAGAATGTATTCTAGAGTAGGCAAGAATATTCCTTTGTATTGCAGCGGTCTTGGAAAATGTCTTTTATCTTATCAAGATGAGAAATATATAGATGAATATATATCTAAAACTGATCTTAAAAGAAGAGCTACAAAAACAATAACTGATAAAGATTCCTTGAAGAAAGAACTTTCTATAATAAGAGAAAGAGGTTATGGTTTTGATGATGAAGAAAATGAAGGTGGTATCTTCTGCATAAGTGCACCTATCTTTAATCATGAAGGACTTATTGAAGCAGCTATTAGTGTATCTTGGCCTATCTATAGAATAGAGAAAGACAAGATTCCTAATTTTATTAAAATGATAAAGAGTGCTGCTAATGAAATTGGTATTATTTTAGGATATCTTCCTGATTAATATTTAATTTAATAATATTAAGATTTTGATTTTTCTAATAATAAAATTAATACTGGAAAAATATAGTATGCGTTTTGAAAGAGTTTAATTCTAAACCAAATTTTAAGATAAATGAAAACTATATACTGCAACAAAAAACCAACCCCGAAGGATTGGTTTCATAGTTGTTATATATTATATAAGTATTATGTTGTAGTTTTAATCTCAACAGCTGTTGTACTTTTATACACAGCCACTGGGTTAAGATAAGTTAAATAACTGGCAGAAGTCCATTGTAACTTGAACTGTGCAATTTTTTTATTAATATACATGAAGTCATTAGATAATATAGGTGAAACGAAAGATGTAACCAAACCGTTCACAGATCCTGTGCCAATCATTCCTCCGTCATAAAAAACTGTTGGTTTTATGTCATTTGTACCATCAGAGGCTGTAATTGTACCTCCACCATCAGTGAATGAGAATGCGCCAGGTGTTACTGATACTGTATAACCTATGGCTGCTTGGTCCACACCAGATGCATTAATTACACCACCATCAATTTCTACATTAAATATATCTGTAGTATAGCCTGTAGCAACTGCATCTTGAATATGCCAATCTGAACCGTTATTGTCATTGGTAATCTCAGTTGTATCAGTTACTGTGACTGTATCATATTTCAATCTAACTACTGCATAAGGTAATTGATGAAGTGTTTCATCAACTACAAGTACAATATCATTTAAGGATTCAGTTCCAACATTTACTGCACTAAGAGGAGGAGCAAGATCAATAGCGAATAGACCCGAGGTTGCTAAAGCAGCAATCATAATAAAAGATAACATTTTTTTCATAATTTTATTCCTTTGTCTTAGTTTTTGTAGTTTGATAATTTTTAAAGTCAATTTCTCTAAGACACACTTTATTATCTGTTAGTGTTTAA
>CAYWGU010000173.1:0-5163 GCA_964457975.1 uncultured Spirochaetaceae bacterium
TCAGACAGTATGAATCTTATCAGATGATTTATACAATGAAGTCGCTAGGTATTCCGCTATCAAAAATAAAGGAATATCAAAAGAAAGGTGAACCTAAAGAATTATTATCAATTCTAGATGGCATTGAAGAGAATCTTGATAAGCAGATTGATCGAATGGCTTCAATAAAACAAATTGTATCACGAGAAAAGCACGAGATGCGAAATGCAATCGATAATTTAAATACCTTTAAAATAGAGACCATTGAAGAGCAACCATATATAAAAATAGAGGGGGATGTTTATAACGAGCGCACCTTTGCTTCTGCTCTTTTAAAATTGGATAATATTACAAGAGAAATAGGGCTTAATACCTCCTACTCAATTGGAGTCTATGGAAGCTTTGAGCACATGAACAATAACAACACTGAAGATGAATCAAAAGTTATAAACTTTGATGGTATTTACATGCTTTTGTTAAAGAAGAACAAAGGATATGAAATAAGAGAAAAGGGAAGGTATCTTGTAACCTACATTTATACTAAATTTGTAAAGGAAGAGGTAGACCTCTTTAAAAGAGTAATGCAGTACTCAAAGGATAATGATATCTTGCTATCAAATGAATATTACCAAGAATCCTATGGTGGACCATTTGATAAATTGGAGGATCCTTTATTTTTAGCAAAATATCTATTTAAGATAAAAGAATAATACGATTATTATATCTTTTGGGGTTTAAGATTAATGGTTAGTCTTTGCTTTGGTCTTTTAATGAACCTTAAACATTTTGATGTTCTACTTGTGATATTTTAAAACTCTTAATGGATGTAATTTATACTATTAAGAATTAAAGGTGTGACTGACTCTTCTATAATTTGGCTACCTTATTTTGCTATATATTTTCTAAAATTCCTCATAGAAACAAATAAAGTTCCGCATTCCTGGTATGATCAAATATCTAGTTGAGAGCGGTAATTTGATCTATTGAAGAACCTTATTTTTTAAATATTTTTAGTAAAAGAATAATAAATAATAAATAATTAATATTGGCTGGTTTTAATGATATGATAGGGGGAGAATTTAAATATTTTTTTAATAAGATTAAGTAATAAAACAACAAACAAAAGATTGAGGTGCCAAATGATATTAGAAAATGAGAACATTAAAATTGAATGTCTTCCTTCTCATGGTGGAAAGTTATCATCCATATATGATAAGAAGAAAAATTTTGAATTATTGTTTCAGAATCCAAAGGAAGAATATAAAAAAGCGGAATTGGGTGCTGAGTTTTCTGCCTTTGAGGCCTGTGGTTTTGATGATGCTTTTCCAAATATCGATTCGGAAAGCATTGTAGTAGATGGAAAGATAATTGACTACCCAGATCATGGTGAGGTATGGACAAGTGATATGAAGGTAGAATCTGCCAATGAACATGCACTGGTTTTATCCTTTGATAGCAAGATTCTTCCTTATCATTATGAGAAAGCCTATTTTCTAACAGAAAAGGGACTTTCTGTTATTTATAAGATAACCAATACTGGAGACTTTGCATTTCCTTGTTTTTATACCTTTCACTGTCTTGTAAATAATATAAAGGATGCTCATTTATTATTTCCTAAGGGCATCAGCAAGGTTCTTATGGTTGATACACCTAATTCTCTTAAGGATCTTGATGATGTTGTATCTTTCCCCATTACTGAAAATGGGATAGATCTAACAGATCCCTCTCAATTAGAAGATAACCAAGAAGAGAAATATTATGTAATGGACCCTGTAAGTGAGGGGTTTACAGGATATCAATTTCCAAATGAAAAAATCACTGTAATCATCACCTATAAAAAGGAAGAGCTGCCTTATCTCGGATTTTGGAATACACAAGGTCATTTCAGAGGTGATTACAATTTTGCTCTTGAAATGTGCAATGGATATTATGATTCAATATCAACCGCACAAAAGAACAAAAGATGTCCAGTATTGAAACCTGGAGAGGTGATGAAATTTAGCATTAATATAAGAGTACAAGATTACAATTGATAGAAAAACCATAATTATAGAATTAAATTTCTATAATTATGGATTGCACTTCAAAATAAATTATCTTGTAATTCTGAATCTATTTCTATCATCCACCCACAAGGATATTTCAGCATTGTGCAGTTCTGTTAGTTGTTTGACTATGGTAAGCCCCAATCCTGATCCTTTGGTATCTGTATCAATTTGATAAAAACCTTCCCATATTCTTGATTGTTCTTCTCCTTGTATCAAATCACCGGTGTTTGATATTTCAAGGATAAAACCACTCTCTGTGGTACCATTTAGAAGAGATATTCCTACAATTCCATCCTTTTCTACATGCTTTAAGGCAT
The DNA here is from genome assembly GCA_964457975.1 of uncultured Spirochaetaceae bacterium. Taxonomy (GTDB): domain Bacteria; phylum Spirochaetota; class Spirochaetia; order Sphaerochaetales; family Sphaerochaetaceae; genus Pleomorphochaeta. Next base: position 2,345 of record CAYWGU010000173.1, read on the forward strand.
TGTCGAAGAGGTTTGTAAGAATTTGAGAAAATCTATTTGGATCTAATTGTAAATTAAGAGAGGTTGGAACCTTCCATTCAATATGTGTGCCTTTTTCAGCAAATGCTTTCTTATAGTTGTAGAAGGTTTCATTTAGCAGTGATACAAGATCACACTCTTCAAGCTCTACTTTAAAGCCTGGAGCCTGAATTCTACTTAAATTTAGCAAATCTTTTACAAGTCTATTCATTCTAAGGCATTCATTATGGATTACCTCTATGTAGTATTTTTTATCTTCTTCATCTTTAATTATTCCAATATCAAGGGCTTCTGAATAACCTAAAATAATTGATAGTGGATTTTTTAATTCATGTGAAACATCACTTAAGAAGCGAGATCTTAATTTATCAATATCCTTTTCCTTAACAAGTTCCTGCTCAAGCTTATGATTGCTTAATTTTAAATCATCAACAAACTTTGACAACTCTGATTCCATCGTATTTACAGAATTAATTAATTGATCTATTTCATCTCCTCTTTTTGAAGCTGCAAGCGGTTTTCCCTTAAATTCCATGCGAGATACATTATCTGTTCTCTTGGATAATTTTCTTAGTGGTTTGGAGAAGGTTGTTGCAAAGAACCATATTGCAATGAATCCTAAAATATAACTAATAATCAAGGAGCCAAATAAGAATGTGGTAAAAATTGCAAATGTTCCATCAATTATTCCAAGACCTGCAGTTGTTAGGAAGTAGATTTTATCATCAAGTTTTGTGCAACTCAATATAAAACGTGTATTGTTGTTTTCGCCATCACCTCTTGTAACTGCTATGAAGGTATCACCATTAAGAATATCTGCTTCCTTTATTAGTTTCTTAATATGCCTATCAACTATGTCCTGTTGACCAATGCTGGTGAAAGGTGCTGCACCACCTTGTGGTCCCATACCATTTTCTTGTGGTCTATCTTTAAAAATTATTTGCACATTAGCACCAGATTTTAGTGATACAAATTTTGATAATTCAGGAATGTTTGTTGGGTAGTATTCACTCATTCCTTTTTCAATAGCTAATGATAGCTCTTGTGTGTTGTTTTTAATGTAGAAGTCATCTGCAAAGAAATAGTTAAGTGCAAAAACCATCAACACCAATAGTAACTCTATGAGAGAGAATGCTAGTAATAGTCTTTTTCTAATTGATTTCAAAATAATACCCCATTCCACGTTTGGTTTTTATGTAGTCACCCCATTTGCCTAATTTCTTTCTAAGGGTCTTTATGTGTGTATCGACTGTTCGCTCATCACCATAGAATGAAATACCCCAGATGTGATCCAATAATAAATCACGGGAAAATATTCTATCGGTGTTTTGGCATAGGTAATCCAAAATATCAAATTCTTTCTGTGTTAAATCTGCAAGAGTACCATCAACAAAGACCTGACTCTTTGCTCTATCAAGTGAGATCTTTCCAAATGTTTCTAGTTCTGTTGGTCGGTTCCTTTTTAGGAAATTGGTGATTCTTGCAATAAGTAAGTCGAAAGAAAATGGTTTGGTGATGTAATCAACTGCACCATCATTGAGGGCCTGAATCTCACTTCTTTCATCATCAAGGGCCGTGAGGAACATAACTGGGACATCACTGTATTGTCGTAGTCTTTTAAGGGTTTCAAAACCATCCATCTTTGGCATTCTTATATCAAGTAAAACTAAATTGAAGGATCCTTCTGCAATTTTTTCTAGTGCAAGTTGTCCACTTTCAGCTTCCTCAACAAAAAATCCTTCATGAGCTAAGTAATCACCAACCAATCGTCTAATGTGTTTTTCATCATCTACAATTAATATTTTTTCTTTTTTCATGTGTCCTTTCTCTACTTTTTTATAATTTATTCTACTTTGTTATAACTCATACGTGTGAAGATTATGTGAAGTTTAATAAGTAACCCTCTCAATAATACCATAGATAGCAATTGTGGTAAAAATAAAAAGTTGTTTTTTGTTTCTTGGATAAATATATTTTAATAGCCGTTTTAGCTATTGCAACTTTATCTGCTTCAATTGAAGAGCTGTAGCTCTACCAAAGCAGAAGAAAATACCCTTGAATTAAAGGTTTTTGTAACCGATACAAATGCAGAGTAATTGTTTCGATGGTGATGGAACTGTAATAGATAACAAAACAGGTTTGATGTGGTAGCAAATACCATCTGGAAATAAAATATTCTATGATGAGACCGTTGAATATATGGAGAATCTAACAGTTGGTGGCTATGATGATTAAAGACTTCCAATAATTCAAGAATCATTAATTCGTGTAGATTGTGATGGTAAGCTTGATGTGTTGGTTACAGATACTGCAGCACCTTACATTGATGCTAATTATTTTGCTTCTTCCTTTGATAAGGGAATACTTTATTCTGGTTATTTATTGGACTAGTTCAATATTAGGTGATTTTCCAAAGATGGCTTACTATGTAACATTTGATCATTGGTGGAAAATAGAACTTGGGTAGAGAATAAGTGGCTACTGATGTTGATGAATTTAATCTTACAAATGGTGAAATTGCTGCAGAATATGTTGTAATTTACAATAGAGAAAGGCTTGTAAAAGATGCTAACTAAAGAAATATAAAATGTACTATAAATAATAAAAGATTCGCAGGTATTTACTGCTACTCGAGAATACTTTTTGGTATTTTGGAATGGAATTTTTGAAATAATCGTCGATTTGAGCTTTTAAACGTAGATTTTGGGCGAAAAATAAGTCCTTGATATATCAAGGACTTATAAAGTCGGAGAAGGGGGGATTCGAACCCCCGGACCCGTTACCAGGTCAACTCCTTAGCA
>CAYWGU010000174.1:0-765 GCA_964457975.1 uncultured Spirochaetaceae bacterium
GGGGGGAAGTTAAAGACATATTATTATTGGAGTTATTGTTGATTAGAAATTATTGATTAGATTATTGACTATGTGAACCTCTCTACTTAAATACTTCTATCTATTTAAACCTTTCGTTTTAAAATAGAAACATTTATATACTTGTAAAGTATTACACTTATTATGATGATTGATAATTTGAATAATAAGAATCAGGAAATTAAAGTTAATTTTCCTATTACTAAAACTGTAAAAATATCAGAATACTTAGAAAAAATTATTAATGATAATGTTGTTGATAAAGATAATGTTGATAGATTTGATTCCAGTAGCCATTTTATAAGATGTGCTATACTTGTCTTTAATGATATATTAATTACTGTTAATAGATCTAAAGCTAAATCTATTCATGAAGCTATTGATAAATTTAAGGATTAGAATTTATTTGCTTTGTTTGTTCTCTTTACCATATCCTGAACTTATCCTTGTTTTCTTGCCTGTCAATCTTGTTTGATAGACACCTTTATCTGTTTTTACTGCTGTTTGGATTCCGTTTATCTTCCATTTTACTTTAAATCCTTTCTTGAATTGCCCGTAGCCTTTGGCTTTCTTGCCTTTTGTTGCTCTAAAGTCTATATTCCATGAACCATCTTTTTGTTTCTTCTCGCTCCAATGCCCTTTGTAGCTCCAATTATGAACATATCCAGAGGGTACTCCCCTCTTATATGTTTTCTTTTTGTATTTAAGTCTTGCTCTCTTAACCTTTGGGTTTCTGCATACACTTGT
>CAYWGU010000174.1:865-5135 GCA_964457975.1 uncultured Spirochaetaceae bacterium
TTAACATTTTGTTTATGTTCCTCCTTTGATAGTTGCTATTTTTAATGCAACGCAATTAGGATATTTATAAGGCATTTTAATTATACCTTTTAAATGTCCTTCTCTTTTTGTATTTAAGTCTTGCTCTCTTAACCTTTGGGTTTCTGCATACACTTGTCTTGTTTCTTCCCCTTCCTCCTCTCTTATAGCCGTACTGTGTACCGCTTTTAGTTCCATATCTTGTTCTTAACATTTTGTTTATGTTCCTCCTTTGATAGTTGCTATTTTTAATGCAACGCAAATCAGTTAATTTATTTAACGCCTTCCGTTAGGTTTGATTATTGACAGTTTATCTGCAATTATCTCCTTCTTCTGTAAACCTTTGGTTTCTTACTATAAGTCTTTCTCTTACCATAAGTCTTTCTCTTACCTTTATACACCCTACTTGTTTTTCCTCTATAAGCCATTCATATCACCCCCTTTATTATTTATTGAATGTCATAATTCAAATATGTTTCTTTGATTACTTCTTCTATTCCATTAAAACAATAACATATATCAGTATATGTATCATAATAATAACTCACAGATTCTTCTATTTTACCACAAATGTTTATTGAACATTCACTTTCTCTACTAATCATTTCAGTTCCTTCATTTATCATCCATCCTAACAATATTGTTTCTAAAGTAAATAAGATTATGAATATAATCGCAGTTACTTTCCATCCATCCATTTTATTGCCCCTGCCTGAATATGATAGGCATTATATCAAAGTTTCCTTTGCCTTTCTGTTTTTCATCAGGCATATCAAACTTATAGTACCTTTTTTCTCTATAAATATTTCCGTCTTTTCGGAATTTATGAACTGCTCCAAAAGATTTCGCTTTCTTTATCTCAGGGGGTAATGCTTTTGTTGGTTTAACAATAAATCTATCTTTTTTTGTTTTATCTACAATCCTCATACCGCTATTTAATGCATCCCTATAAGTTTCATATTTATCACCTTTTAAATAATCTCCTTTTCTATCAAACATAAGGGGCATATAAGCATTTATCTTCCCTTTTTTATCTTCTATCTTTTTAGTTATTAATTTAGGAATTGTACCTGTTTTATCCCATGTTGTTATTATTTCTGTTTTTTCAGGTGGTGGAATTGGTGTATCAGTTGGATAAGGTACTAATTTAGGATAGTTAGGATAATCTGGTACTTTAGGATAATCTGGTACTTTAGGATAATCTGGTACTTTAGGATAATCTGGTACTTTAGGATAATCAGGATAATTTGGTGTCTTAGGATAAGTAGGATAACCTGCTGGGTATGTTCCATAATTAGGGTATGCTGGATACCTTTCGTATTTCTGCTTCTTCTGTTTGTTTAATATCTTTTGATATTTTCTGTATATATCTGCTTGTTTATTAGTCATTTGCTTTGCTATTTCATTATTCATTATTTTATCTAATTCTCTTATCTTAGCCTTTATGGTTAATTGTTTATTCTTTAATATAGCCCTTGCCATATTTTTGTTATATGGATTAGCAAAATTATTATTTATATCTCTTATTATTTGACTATTCTGCTTTCTCGTGCTTTGCTTACCTTTATTTATTAGATTGTTTCTTATTCGTTGTCTTATGTTATTTAGCTTATTCTTGTTTATATTTACATCTGCTTTTATCTTACTTAAATCCTTTTTGTAAGTTCCCCAATCTTCTTGATTCATAAGCTTTTTATCATGTGCATGTTTCATCCTTGCCTTTAAGGTTTCCCATCTTATAGGCATCTTTCTTTTTATTGTCCTTTTTAACCATGTATCTGATTCTGTATTGCTTATTAGTTTATCTAAATTATTTTGATATAGTTCCATAGCTGTATTCAAATTTCTTTTATCTCTGATTGATAGTGTAGGATCTTGTCTTAGCTGATTCATAAGATGTCTTACTAATATTATTTGTCGTCTTATGTACTTCGCATCCCCTGTCATTACTGCTCTTGCTCCTTGTTTCATTGCTTCTTGAAGTATTCCTGATTTTTTTGGATTAAGTACATTATCAAACTCTCTTCCTAATTTGCTCATTTCTTTTGTAAGAACATCAGCAATTTCCACATCTTTGTTCAGAATCTTATGTATGTCTGGTCCTTCTTCGCTTTTTAATTCAGGCAATTCATCCACTTTCTTGCCTTGTTGAATTAGCTTTTTAGTGTAATCATGTATAAACCATCTTGTCCAATCCTTAGGACTGTTTTGATATGATTTCTCAGGTATATTTATCTCTCCTTTTACTATACTTTTACCTTCCTTTTCTATTCTTCTTAATGAATCCATTAATGAAAATCCTTTTTCTGCTTTGCTACCTTGAAGTATATCTATATCATCATCAATCATTTGATTTATTCTTTGTATTTTTATTAAATCTTTTCCTTGAAATTTCGCCATTGGTGATTTATATAATTCTTTTAAATCTTTTAAATAACTAATTATTGTTGAGTGTCCAACATCAACTACATAATCTCCTTCTTCACCATGCTTGTCTTTTAAAGCATATTTCTTGCCATCTACTTTTGTTGTTAACTGTCTTATTCTGCCTAACATAAATCTTTTTTGAGAAGTTGTTTTTGCTATTCTATAAATAAGTGCTTTAGGAATATGTAAGAGTGTTCTTTCTATTCCTTCTCCTTTATTTACTATTTTAAGTAATTTCTCGCCAACATTTACTACTTCATACTTTTGTTCAAAATCGCTTATTTTTAGTTCTTCTAAATCCTCCATAAATTTATCAAGTAGTTTCTTTGTATATACTTTATATGGTTTTGCTGTTTTCAAATCCATATCCTGTACATCTACTGTTCCGTCTTTATTAAATTTAATCGCTGGTTTTAATGTTTGGTATGTACCACTTACTTCTGGTATATTAACCTTTCTTGATAAACTTTTCAAGAAAAATCCCCTCCAAAAGCTTCCTGTTCCTGTTTCAAATACTAAGGGATATTTGTTCCTCCACTCATATAATGAACCTAAATTTGTTCTTTGCTCAGTTGATATTTTTGCCATATCTTCTGGTAATATATCAATTCCATATTTCTTGGTTATCTTTTCTATTTCATTTATTGATTCTTTGTCAAATAAATCATTTCTTCTTATATCAGCAACATCTGTAAATGCTTTTGCTACACTTGTTTTTATTAATCCATCTTCTCCTACAAATTGTTTTATATTTGTTTTTTGACTTTCTATAAGATTCTTTGTCAGTTTTAGTATTGCTAAATCAGCATCATTAGCATCATTCATCTCTTTTAATTCATCTTTGTTAATTATATTCTTTTGATGAAGATATTGATTAGTTTGCTTAATATCTTGTGTCTTTGTAACAAGAGAACCTACTGTTTCTATTCCTGCTTGATTCTTCATCTGTTCAAGTATTTTATCTCTTATATCAGGTTGCATATTCTTTAATGCATCTGCATATCTTGTTGGATTTATTGTTGGTTTCATTCCTCTAAGTATGCCTAATGATGTTGTTATTCCTGTAATTGCGTTATATTGTACTGGCGTTGTTGGTGGTACTAACCTACTTGATGGTACATTACTTATTTCCCCAAATTGTGTACTTATCTTTTCTCCTAATGTTGGATTTAAGTCTGGATTAAATACTTTCATTGATGTTGTTGTTTCAGGGTTTCCTGCTTTCCATGTATCTCTAACTGCCTGTAAATAACTTATTGCTTTTGAGTTAGCTACTCTTTCTCCTGATATTGTTTTCCAGTTTCCAAATAATGAAGTTTTTACTTTAATGGTATATTTGATAAGATTAGTGTTCTTTATCTTTTCAATAGTTCCATATAAGAATCTGTTTGGACCGTCTTTTCCAAGTAAAGTTAATTTATTTCCATTTTTAGTTACTTTTGATATGGCTACATTGCTATGGGATATTTTATAACCTATTCTTGGTCCTACAATACCTCCTATAAAAGATGGCCATTCTTCCTTTAGTAATTGATATGTACCATAAGGGTCGCTTATTAATAAACCTGCCATCTGTGGTAAAAATGTGGATGTTGCTGATAATCCTGTTAGTGGATTTGTATACATTGCTGCTGATTTTGCTAATACTTCTCCTCCTCTGCTTAATTTAGCAGTCATTGATTTATCTTCAATGTCTGAGAATTTTGGTTCGTGTAACCAATTTACTGCTGTTGGTATTGTCAAAACTATGTTTCTACCTGCCCATGAGTCTTGAAATACTGAGTCTTTGCCCCACATTCCTGCGACTTTCTTCCAATATTCTACT
>CAYWGU010000175.1:0-5099 GCA_964457975.1 uncultured Spirochaetaceae bacterium
AAATAACTGGGGAGTAATAATGGCTGGTGTAATAATGACAATTATTCCTCCTTTAGCTGTATTCTTTATTCTCCAAGATAGCTTCATGAAAGGTTTTGCACTCCAAAGTGATAAGTAAAAAGTAGTTGTGTTTAATATTTATTCGGGAAATTGCAAATAAACTTTTCTCGAATATTTTTATCTGCTTTGGATTATCACAGAAAATTCAACGAGGTTCCAAATAAGACTCAGATCTTTTGTAACTTAAACACCTTCTTGCTCTCATATCAAGTTGCATAGCATCTTTAGCTACTTCCTAATATTGTAGCAAGCTCGCGAGAAAACCACAAAAAGAAATACGTATAATGTTGAAACCCCTCAAGAAGTTATCACAAAACAAAGTCTTATAATAAAATTTTTCAATATGTAAGATTATATGCTTTTTTTAGAAATTAACCTGGAAAATTGATGGTTGTTTAACAATCTGCAATCCTTATAAATTCATGAGCATACAGGTTTCATTAATCTATTGAAGATGTAATAGAATATTGATTTGAAAAACATATAAAATAAACTAAGAAATATATATTGCACTTTGCTGTAAACATAATTTTGCTTGTAAATATTGAAGACTATCCTTAAACTATAAGAAGAGGTATTAAATAAAATGGATATTAGTCGGGAAGATGCAAGGGAAATAGTATCTGAAATTTCCAAACTATTAGGTACAAAGATGAACATCATGAATGATGAGGCAATCATCATAGCAAGTACTGATAGCAGTAGAATAGATGACTTTCATAAAGCAGCTTATGAAATAATCAAAAATCATTTAAGTGGGCTTGAGATTTCAAACGACGATGAAATGGAAGGAACTCTTCCCGGTCAGAATTTACCAATTTACAATGATGGAAAAATTATCGGAGTGGTGGGGATTACTGGAGATAGTGAAGAAACAAGAAAATATGTTTCGATTGTTCAAAAGATGACTGAAATTCTAGTTCAAGGAAAAATTAGAGAAGCAGAGCAACAAAAAAAACATAATGTAATTAATAATTTTCTTTTTGATTGGGTCTTTAATGAAGATGAAGGTGAAAAACATAGATTAATATCTAAGGGACTAGAGCTTGGGATTGATATTACACTGGCACGTCGATTGGTAATAATTGATGTTGATAACAACTTAGAAGAAGTAGAAAAGAAAATAATCAATTATCTAAAGTTGCACAATAAGAATAATCTAATTTTCAGAAATTCTGATTACATTATTGCCGCAATAGTTGAGAGCGATGAGGTAACTCTTGAATTGTTATTCCAATCAATATTAATCAAAGTTGAAAATTATTCAAGCATTTTGCACATCGCCTGCAGTGGAAAGTATGAGAAGCACATAATAATAAGAAAATTATATCTACAGGCCTTGAAATCTTATGAGGTAGCTAGATCAAGTAAATCTTCTAACATTGTATTCTATTCAAATCTTTCAATAGAGCTAGTTTTAAACAATCTTGGATATGATATAAAAAAGGAAATTGTTGATAAAATATTTTCACCTTTGGATGAAAAATCAAAAAGAGAGTACCTTCCAATATTGCAGACCTTTTATAAAGCAAATGGATCGTTGAAGATTGCTTCGAGTTACCTAAATATTCATGTTAATACAATCCAATACCATTTAAATAAGTTGAAAGAAAAAACAGGATATGATGCAAGAAATTACAATGATTCAATATTGCTTCAGATTGCAATTAAATTCTTGGAGCTTAATGAGCGATAAAAGATAGTTGATGTAATATTATTACTGCAGATATACACTTATTATGTTTTTCTTTTGGTATCTGATTGTATTATGGAATATGGTGCAGTATAATTTATTAAAGGTTAATTTATGGATAACAGTGATCTATTGAATAGGTATATAACACAATTAAGAGATGTAAATAAACGATCTGAAAATACAATAATTGCTTATAAAAGGGATGTTAATACATTCCTTTCTTTCATAGATGAAAATTCAATAGTATTGAAAGCTATTTGTCGAGAGGATGCTTTAAGTTATGTTGAATATTTAACAGATAATTTGAAACTTGGAAAGAGAACCATCTCACGTCATGTATCAAGTGCAAGATCTTTTTTAAAATATTGCATAAAGCATGGTGAAGCACAGACCAATGTGTTTAAATATATATCTCAAAAAGAGGGATCACGAAACATTCCCTCTGTGTTGAGTGTTGAAGAAGTCGAAAGACTATTGAGCATTGATGACTCTTGCTTTGAAGGACTTAGAAATCTTATGCTATATTCTTTTTTATATGATACAGGCTGCAGAATTAGTGAGGCTTTATCCTTGAGTGTTGATAACTTTCCAATGAATAAATCCTCCATTATAATAAAAGGTAAGGGGAATAAGGAGCGAATTGTATTTGTCACCTATGAGACCCAAAAACTAGCTAAAAGGTATTTAATTGAGAAATTAAAGCTTCAAAAAGAGAAAAATATAAAAGAAAGAAAGGTATTGGATAAATTCTTTGTATCAATTTCAGGAAATAGCTTGCCGATTTCTACTGTTGAGAGTATTTTTTATAAACAATGCGAAGAATTTGGTTGGCATAAAAAGTTCACACCTCATACATTGAGGCATAGTTTTGCAACTCATTTACTTGATAATGGAGCATCCCTTAGGATGGTACAAAAACTGCTTGGACATTCAAGTTTGTCAACGACACAAATATATACTCACGTTTCGCAAAAAAGGATGAGAGAAGTCTATTTAGATTCTCATCCTCATGGAAGGATTAAAAATGGCATCATTTAAGGGCACAACAATTGTTGCGGTAAGAAAAGACGGAAAAGTTGCTATAGCTGGAGACGGCCAGGTAACTTATGGTAACACAGTATTAAAGGGCAATGCACATAAAATCAGACATCTATTTGACGGAAAGGTTGTTACAGGCTTTGCAGGTACAACCGCTGATGCTTTTACCTTGTTTGAATTGTTTGAAGTTAAATTAAAGCAGTTTCATGGTGATTTAACACGAGCTGCTGTAGAACTTGCAAAGCAGTGGAGAACTGATAAGCAGTTAAGACAACTAGAAGCAATGTTACTTGTAACTGATGGTGATAAGATTTTATTGCTAAATGGTGCAGGCGATGTAGTTGAACCAGAGCACGATGTAATGGGAATAGGATCTGGTGGAAACTTTGCACTATCAGCAGCTCTTGCATATTTAGATGCAGACACTGGACTATCAGCTAGAGAAATAGCAGTTAAATCTGTTAAGATTGCATCAACACTTTGTATTTACACTGATGATCAAATTATAGTAGAAGAATTGACAAAATAATAAAGGATATGAATATGACATTATTTCCAAAATTAGATGATTTAAAACCATCTCAAATTGTAAGTGAATTAGACAAGTATATAATTGGACAAGCAAAGGCGAAAAGAACAATTGCAGTTGCTGTTCGTAACAGGACAAGAAGAAAAAAATTACCAGCTGAAATAAAAGATGAAGTATCTCCAAAGAACATGATTCTTATTGGACCAACTGGTACCGGTAAAACAGAACTAGCACGACGAATAAGTAAATTAAGCAATGCTCCTTTCATAAAGGTTGAGGCATCTAAATTTACTGAAGTAGGTTATGTTGGTCGTGATGTTGAATCAATGATACGTGATCTTATGGGCATTGCTGTTCAGATGGTTACAAAAGAATCAACAGAAGCCCACAAAGAAGAAGTTGAAGTAAAGGTAGAGGAGAGACTCCTTGATTTACTTCTTCCCATAAATCATGATAGTACAACCAAAGATGTATCTTCAACATCCTTTACAGATAGCAGTGATGCTACCCGTGAAAAATTTAGAGAATTGCTAAAAGATGGTAAGTTTGAAGATAAAGAAATAGAAATCACAGTATCACCTCAGAAGAACATTGGTATTGAGATGATTGGTGGGTCAAGCAATATGGACGATATGCAAAATGCAATGAGTTCTTTGACTTCAATGTTTCAACAACCAAAAAAGAGAAAATGTACCATTAAGAGAGCTCGTGACATCTTAAGAGAAGAAGAAGCTGAGAAGTTGGTTGATTCAGATAAAACAAGAGATGACGCAAAAGAAAGAGTTGAAGAGATGGGTATTGTATTTATCGATGAAATTGATAAGATTGCAACCTCTGATGGACAACGTGGTAGCCAAGATGTTTCAAGAGAAGGTGTTCAAAGAGATATTCTTCCTATCATCGAAGGTACACAAGTAAGTACAAAATGGGGAATTATAGATACAACTCACATTTTATTTATTGCAAGTGGTGCTTTCCATGTGTCAAAACCCTCTGATTTAATTCCAGAACTTCAAGGAAGATTCCCTCTTAGAGTTGAACTTGATGAGCTGACTGCTGATGATTTTGAAAGGATTCTTGTAGAACCTAAGAATGCAATTACAATGCAATATCATGAGTTATTGAAAACAGAAGGTGTAGATATTCAATTTGATGCTGAGGCTATAAGAAGACTTAGCGAGATTGCTTATGAAGTAAATAACACAAACGAAAATATCGGAGCAAGAAGACTTTATACAGTAATGGAAAAACTCCTAGAAGAATTAAGTTTCAGTGCTGATGAATTAAGTGGACAAACAATAACCATAACTAAGAAATATGTTGAAGATAGACTTGGTGATGTAATACAGGATCAAGACCTTTCTAGATTTATTCTATAGGAGATATGGAAAATGAAATTCATCCAAATAGAGGCAAAAGATTATGATGAAGCAATTAAGATTGCTAGACAACGTTATGGTGCTGCAGTAAGAATACATTCACGATGTACTTTTCCCTCTTCTTTTGGAAAGAAAGGTTCTTGTAAGATTGAATGCTATCTTATTGAAGATAAATCTATTAAGGAAGAAACTGATAAAGTTGTTGAAAAACCAAAATCAATTGAAGCTCCAAGTAGCGTGATATCACAGATGCGGAAAACTTTGTTTGAAAATGATTTTTCCCAACCTTTGGTAGAGAGCGTTATTGGAGAACTTGTTTGGGAAGATGCAAAAGACCTTACCGAAATGGAGTTACGCCTTGTTAATGCCCTTGTCGACAGTGCAAGCGTAAACAGGG
>CAYWGU010000176.1:0-5073 GCA_964457975.1 uncultured Spirochaetaceae bacterium
TATCAAATAACTGGTCGTCTAAATCATTGCGGTCAGTAATTAACAAAATGGTTGGGTTATCTAAAGCTAAAACAATTTTACCTGTAAAGAACACCATTGAAAGCGATTTACCACTACCTTGTGTATGCCAAACTACACCACCTTTTCTATCGCCTGTAGGCTGAGTTTTAACCCCTGCTAATCCGTAACTTTCTGGTGATTCCATAACCATACTTGCAGGCGTTTCTTTATCTAAAGAATAACCTGTCGCTCTTAATGCAGATTCTACGGCTCGATTTACAGCATAGTATTGATGATAGGCTGCAAGTTTTTTAACTGTTGTAATACTTACTATTCCTGTCTTAGTATCTTCTTTTTTAGATTTCTCAAAAACCACAAAATGGCGAATTAAGTCCAACAAAGTCTCTTTGTTGAGCATTCCATTTATTAGCGTTTCAAATTGGCTCACCAAGTTTGATGCTTCTTCTTTTCCGTCTGCCGATTTCCAAGCCATATAACGAGTTAAGCCCGCAGACAACGAACCTGCTTTGGCTTCCAATCCGTCTGATATAATCATTAAGCCATTATATGTGAAAAGGCTTGGAATAATTGCTTTGTAAGTTTCTAATTGTTTGAATGCCGATTTAACCGTAGCATTTTCATCAGCAGGATTTTTCAATTCAATTACAACCAAAGGAATACCATTTACAAATAGAATTACATCTGGTCGTTTGTTGTTTCCATCTTCAATAACGGTAAATTGATTTGCAACTATAAATTCATTATTTTCAGGGGTTTCAAAATCTATGAGCCAAACCAAGTCGCCTCTTTGATGACCATCTTTTTGATAAGAAACATTAATGCCCTCAGTAAGCATTCTGTGAAACGCTTCATTATTTGCAAGCAATTCAGGTGAATTTATACGCTGAATTTCTTTTAATGCCTCTTCTTGTGAATCATAAGGAACTTTGGGGTTAATCCTACGAATGGCATTTTGCAATCTTTCTGTAAGCAAAACATCTTCATAAGAATTTCGCTCTGGTCTTTCGCCATCGTGCGCAATATCAGGTGCGTAAATGTACTGATAGCCCAAACGCTCTAATAATTCTATGGCAAATTCTTCTATTGTATTTTCGGATATTTTAGTCATTCTTCGTTCTCTTCATTAGATGGTTTTTCATATGATATGGTTTCGGCATCAAACAAATAAATATTCATTTGTGGAAATTTAGCTTCTGCTAATTTCATAATCTCTTCCTTATCTCCAAAAGCAGAGATATATAAAGTATCAATCTGAGAATTATTTATTCTATCAAATATATGATTATCGTTGTCTGCTAATGAACTTCCAATTATTACAAGATTGCCAGACAACTGCCCAAGTTTATCATAACAATGTTTCAAATACTCATTATCATTTATCGCATCTGTTTTGTTTTTATGTTGAAATACGCAAACAACTTCTTGCTCTGCAGTATTTAGAACTTCTTCAAGTTTTTCATATAATGCTTTGTCTGATTGCTGTGTAATCTTTTTGAAACTTTTTCCATCTTTGTAGATATGAAAAGCCCCGTGAAGGAAGAATAAGTTTTGAGTATCACTATTTACATCATAAACAAACTCAGATACATCAAATAAGGTTTGTTGTTTACTTCCGTCATCTATTTTGGCTAAGAACTCATTACTTTTTTCTTCCTCAAAGATTGATTTAACGACCTTATTGATATCTTTAGTTTTCCAACCTTTTTTATATGTTTTTGAATATTCTTTTACTTCTTCTGTGAAGTGAACTTTAGTAAGTTTATTGAAGTCTTTTTCTAAAGCATTTTCTGTGCTTTTAAAATCAAGCCTTAACTTGCCATTTTTCCGAGCAGCTTTTATCTCGCTATAAATATTATCTTGTTTAATATCTAAGTCGTCTTCAATAAATTTTAATGTTGGTTGAAAAACGATGGTGTTTTTTTTCTGATTATCAATAGGTTTGTATTTTAAAAGTAGCAAATACAGAAATGAGTCATAATTTAAGGTAAAATAAGTTGTAAACTCTTTGAGTAATATAAAAATCCCTTCATTCTTTTCTGCGTAGATGTTTTTTATTTCTGACTTTACAATTTCGTGAGTTGCTTGCATAAAGTCAAGCTTAACTTTATTGCTAACATATTTCTTTAGGAAAGTATTATCTTGATTTATATCCTTTTCTAATTTACCAATAAAATACTCTAAATCGAAACCACAATCCTTAACCATTTCTAAAGCATCATTATAAATATCACGATTATTTTCAGCCATTTTTTTAAATATGGCTCCATAACCTGTATTTACACCAAGCCCATAGTTAAATCCATTGGATATCAGCAAATTATTTTCTTGATTTTTTATACTTTCAAGAACTTCTTTGTAGTTAAGTATTGTATTTTCGGGTATTTTTGTCATTCTTCGCTCTCAATAAATGCCCTGTATTCGTTTACATAAGCTTGTTTATCTACATTAAACAAAACTTCACTTGCAGGATAAGAATAATCACCCATTGCAAATTCTCCAAATGAATCATCCCAAGATTCGTTAAATTCTTCTGCTTCCCAATAATCTAAAGTGTCTTCTAATAATTTAGTAGAAGCTCTTTCTGTTTTAGTTTCAAAATTTCGAATTAGGAAAACAGAAACTAATTCAACAGTGTCAATTAAAAATTCTCTTGTAAGAATATCGACTTTGTTATTTCGCTGTTTTATTTCCTCTAATGATTTACCGTGAGAAGTCAATCCAATGTCATTTCTAAGATTACCAACTTGTTGACCTATTGTTGCCAAAGCAGATGAAACTTGATTTACCAAATTACTATTCGCATATCCCATCGAACTAAATGCCTTTTTCAAAACTGCATTTACACTTGGTGTCGCACCTAATTCTACTTTATTATCAATACATATTTGCTTACCAACACTTTCCAGTAAAGCTTTTGCATTTTCCAAAGAATGGCTAAAATCAATTTCAATATGCGTTTCTATCCTGTCAACATAAGTTGCGAGTTCAGACCAACGCCCATATTCTTTTATGACTTCTTTTAATTTATTCATCTATTGAAACCTTAATTTCTCCACTTACTAATTTTGGCAAAAGTATTTCTCTAATAGAAACAAGTTTTTTCAATTGCTTGTTATTTGAAATTATTTTGTCAATAATCGGTGTTTGTATTTCAGAAAATTCTATCATTTCATCATCTGTTGGAATTAAAACCATAGCATCATCTAAATCACCTCTCTTGATATGACCCATTGTTGTTGCGTGACTTGCTGAAATACTAATAAATTCATCTAAATGATGTTTGGTCCATAAATAGTAATACCATTTTGGGAATTCATCAGAAGTAACTTTAAACAAGTGTTGATTTAAAATACAATTGTCGCCATCCCATATCTTTATCATCAATGATGCTGACCAAGAAAAAATCACATCGCCATTTTTAATTAAATATTCCGGTTTTACATCTACTGCGCACCAATCACAATCTTCTGAAAAACCATTGCGTAATTGTTTTATTTTTAAAACAGGTAGTTTGTCTATATCATTTTTAGGTGGATATTTTTGACAAGCTAAACCATTTAAATAATTAGCAATACTGCTTAATGGCTTTTCCTCCCAATCCTCTTTAGCTTCTTCAATAAACCATTGCCTAAAAAGAGTCTCTGCCATTTGTTCCAAAATTTTGTTTTGGCGATGTAGCAGGTCTATTTTGGCGTCCAAACTGCTTAATACTTCGGCTATGGCTTTTTGTTCGGTTGGTTCCGGAATTTCACTTGTTAAGCCTAAAATATCTCCTTTTGAAATATTTGCTTGGTTAGCACTACCTGAAGACTGACTTGCCAAATACCTGTGCGTTTCTCTATCTTTAAAAAAATAATAAAAAAAGTTTAAATCATTTTTGCCTTTAGTTATTATTTTTCCAACTCTTTGATTTAATAAAGCTTCTATACTTAATTTATACATAGATACATCACCAACAACTTGTGTCATAGCGTGCGGATGATTTCCTGTCATTGCTATTAAAACATCACCTTTTGAAAGCTTGAATTTTTCTAACGATTCATAGAATTGATGATATACAACCTTTTCTAAATTAACATCTCCGTTTGCAACATTTTTTATCTTAATTACAGGCAAACTACCTTCTTCTTGATATTCAAAAAAGCTCTTAGATTTAAATGCAAAACCACTAATTAAATCTATATGATTATCACCTAACTGAACTTCCTTCCATTCACTCATTGATATTTAACTTTTTTAGGTTAGTAGAAATACGTTCATTTAAAGTAGCTTCCTCTTTTAACTGTTCCTCAAACTCAGCTTTTAAACTGGTAAAGCGTTCATCAAAATCAAAGTCTTCTTCCTCGTCAACTAAACCAACATATCGTCCAGGAGTTAAAACATAGCCAAGTTCTTTTACACGTTCAATACTTGCAGCATTGCAAAAACCTTTAATGTTTTCGTAATTTCCATCAACATTCCGCCAATTGTGGTAGATATCAGAAATGATTTTAATATCATTGTTTTTTGGGTCTTCGATTCCATTAGAAAGCTCCCGTGTTCTACGGTTTATTAAATGTCCCATATTACGGGCATCAATAAAAAGTATTTCATTACTTCGGTCTCTGTATTTTCCATTACTACGATTACGGCTCATAAACCATAACGAAGCAGGTATTTGAGTATTCAAAAATAACTTGGCAGGAAGATTTACAATGCAATCAACCAATCCTTCTTCAATTAATTTTTGTCTAATATCTCCTTCGCCCGAAGTTTTAGAAGTTAAAGAACCTTTTGCCAAAACAAAACCAGCTTGTCCGCTTGGTGCAAGATGATACATAAAATGTTGTATCCACGCATAATTGGCGTTTCCTGTTGGCGGTGTTCCAAATTTCCAACGTCCATCTTTGCGGAGTAAATCGCCACTCCAATCGCTTACATTAAATGGTGGATTTGCAATTATGTAATCTGTTTTTAAATCTTTGTGAGCATTATTTAAAAATGAGCCTTCGTTATTCCATTTTACTTGTGAGCTATCAATACCACGAATAGCAAGATTCATTTTTGCCAGTC
>CAYWGU010000177.1:0-5062 GCA_964457975.1 uncultured Spirochaetaceae bacterium
AATCATAATACGTTAAGTTATGTTAAATTGTTTGAATTAATACTTTACTGCTTGACGATTTAAGATAAAAGGTGCATTCTTAAATTATTAAAAGCAATGATAAAGACGAGTAATCAATATAAGGTGTTAAAAGAGAAGAAGTTCTAGGCTGTAAAACTTCCAGCAACCACTTGATGAAAACCCCTTTTGAGCTGCAAGGTGAACAATTATTTTTATTAGCCAAGCCGTCAGATCCAACGATATGGATACAATTAAGCGTCTTCTTAAGTTTTAAGAAGAAAGCAAGGTGGAACCGCGGAACTCTTATGTTTTCGTCCTTGTAGTGATGTTATTCATCATCTACAAAGGTGATGATGTAAGAGTTTTTGTATTTTAAATACCTAGTATTACCTAGTGAATTAGGAGATGAATATGGCAGAAAAACTAAGCCCTGAAGAAAAATTGAAGATGAAGCGCCATTCCATGGCCCACGTTATGGCAGAAGCAGTATTGGAGATGTTTCCAACAGCACAAATTGCTATTGGACCTGCAATTGATACAGGATTCTACTATGACTTTGAACTTCCTCGACAATTAGTAAGTGATGACCTTCCTGTTATCGAAGAAAAGATGAAAGAAATCATCAAGAGTGATAGAGTATTTGTTCGTACTGAAGTAACTCGTGATGAAGCAAGAGAAAAATTCAAGGATCAAAAGTATAAGCTAGAATTACTTGATGCAATTCCAGAAGGTGAAGCTGTAACTTTGTATAATCAAGGTATTTTTACAGACCTTTGTAGAGGACCTCATGTTGATTCAACAAGAAAACTTGATCCAAGATCATTTAAGCTTACAAATATTGCAGCAGCATATTGGAGAGGAAAAGAAACCAATCCAATGTTAACTCGTATTTATGCTACTGCTTGGAACAACAAGAAAGACTTGGATGCTTATCTTAAAAAACTAATAGATATAGAGAAGCGAGATCATAGAAGACTTGGTAAAGAATTGGATTTATTTTCCATGCATGAAGAAGCAGGTCCAGGTCTTGTCTATTGGCATCCAAAAGGTGCTAGAATTAGATTGGTTATCGAAGATTTCTGGAGAAAAGAACATTATAAAAATGGTTATGAGATGGTGTTTACTCCCCATGTAGGTAAGGCTTGGTTATGGGAAACAAGTGGTCACCTGGATTTCTATCATGATGGTATGTATCCTCCAATGCAATTGGATAAAGTCGATTATTATGCAAAACCTATGAACTGTCCTTTCCATATAATGATATATAATAATTCAAAGCACTCTTATAGAGATCTTCCATTTAGATGGGCTGAATTAGGTACTGTTTATAGATATGAGAAAGCTGGTGCTTTACATGGTCTATTAAGAGTTAGAGGATTTACTCAGGATGATGCACACTTATTTGTTACACCCGAACAGATGGATGATGAAATACTAACAGTATTGAAGTTCTCCTTGAAAATGTTGCATGATTTTGGTTTCCAAGATATCAAGGCATATTTATCAACTAGACCTGAAAAAGCTGTAGGTGAACCTGAAAGATGGGATGCTGCAACAGAAGCACTAAGAGCTGCAATTGAAAAAGAAGGACTTGATTATGAAGTTGATGAAGGCGGTGGTGCATTCTACGGTCCTAAAATTGATTTAAAGATTAAAGATGCTATTGGAAGAGCATGGCAACTATCTACCATTCAGTTTGATTTCAACCTACCGGAAAGATTTAACATGACCTTTACAGATAAAGATGGTGTTGAAAAACGTCCTTACATGATTCATAGAGCATTACTTGGATCCATTGAAAGATTCTTTGGTGTGCTTTTAGAGCATTATGCTGGAGCTTTCCCTGCATGGCTTGCACCAGAGCAGGTAAAGATTATTCCAATTGGGGATAATTGTTTTGATTACTGCAAGGAACTTGAGGGCAAGCTCAAAATGGAAGAGTTTAGAGCATCTGCAGATTTAAGCAATGACCATATGAAGGTTAAGATTAAAAATGCTCAGTTAAATAAGGTTCCATATATGTTGGTTGTTGGTGAAAAGGAAATGGAGAGTGGTGAATTCTCTGTTAGACTTAGAAATGGTAAGCAACAACACTGGGGTGATTACGATGGTTTTGTTAAGAAATTACATGGCATTGTTGATTCACACCAACAAGAACTTTAGAACTATTATAACTCAATTAAGGAGATGGCAGAAATGCCATCTCTCTTACGTTAAATAGCAGATATGTGTATAATGTATTATAAAGCGAGAGTTATCTCGCCTTTTGTTTTTATAGGAGTATATAAAGATGTTCAATGAAGAATTATTTGACAGATTGTTAATTATAGATAAAGAAATAGTGATATACACACACATAAGTGCTGTACTTGAATTTGATATGGAAACAGCAGGTTCTCCCTTATCAGGAGAGGAAAGAGCTGTCCAACTTGCTTTAATTGCTCAGAAAACACATTCTCTTGAAACTTCAAAGGAACTAGGATTGCTATTGATGAATCTTGGTGCCTGTGATGATAATAAGGAAGGTTATGGAAGGACTGATTTTGAAAAGGCTTTAATTAGAAAAAGGTTCACTGTATATTCATTAAATTGTAAAATTCCAAATGAATTCATTGGAAGAAAAGAAAAAGCACTCTCTCTGTCCTATAATAAATGGGTAAAAGCACGTAATGCTGAAGATTTCTCATTGTTCGCACCAGCTCTTAAAGATATTGTAGATTTAGTTAGAGAGGAAGCTTCTTATATAAAAGAGGAAGGATGTAGCTCATATGATGCTCTTCTCAACATATATGAAGAGGGAATGAGTGGTGAAAAACTTGATAAAATTTTCAAAGAGCTGGAACCAAATCTTGTTGAAATGGTTAAGGAATATTCCAAGCTTGAAATAAGAGATGATTTTCTATATAAGAGATATGACAAAGAGAAGCAAGAAAACTTTGCTATAGGTCTTTTATCGGATATGGGATTCAACCTGCAACGTGGAACGCTTAAGGTGAGTGAGCATCCATTTACATCGGCATTAGGTGTTGATGATATAAGAATCACTACAAGATATACTGACCCAAGTTTTATTGATCCTTTAAGTTCTACCGTTCATGAAGGTTTTCATGCTCTTTATGAGATGGGTGCTTCTAGTGGTCAGATAAAAGGTACAAGTCTTGGAGAAGGTGTCAGCATGGGCTTTCATGAGAGTCAGAGCAGATTTGGTGAGAACATTTTGTTGAGATCAAAGGTGTTCTGGGATAAATATTATTCTGAATTACAAGAAACCTTTCCTGAAAATTTAGCAGATGTAAGTGAGGATGAATTTGTTAGAGCAATCAATAAAGTTCAACCCACCTTTATCAGAACCAATGCTGATGAAGCAACATATAACTTGCATATTATCCTACGCTATAGGCTGGAGAAAAAGCTCGTTGAAGGTGATATGGAAGTGGATGAAATTCCTGAAGAGTGGAATAAAATGTTCTATGAGATGTTTAATTTAAAGGTTGATAAGGTATCAAATGGATGTCTTCAAGATGTTCATTGGGCAAGTGGGTTGTTTGGATACTTTCCAACGTATGCTTTGGGTAATTTGTATTCTGCTCAGATATATAACAAAATGCTTGAAGGTTTTGGTGGATTACAGGAATACAATAAATCTCTAGTAGAAAAAGGCGTATTGCCTGTTACTGAGTATCTTAAGAAGCACGTGCACCAGTTTGGTGGCATATATAAACCAACAGTTTTGGTGAAGAATATTACAGGTGAGGCTTTAAATAGCTCCTATTTTGTATCTTATTTAAATAGCAAGTTGAAGAATTTAAAAAAGGTAAAATAGGTGTTAATATCCAAATGAATAATGTTAAAATTGATGATAACTATATGAAAGATCTTTCTTTCTATAAGAATTATGAGCTTAAGAAAAAAATCAAATATGTTTTTACTGATGTAGATGATACAATAACTCTTGATGGAAAGCTTACTGTTGAGGCACTTGGTGCGCTGTGGAAACTAGATGATGCTGGGATAAAAACAATCTGTGTTACTGGTGGTAGCACAGGCTGGGCCGACATTTATTTAAGACAATGGCCAATTGAAGCAGTTGTGAGTGAAAGTGGTGCAATAGCTCTCTTTAAAAGAAATGGTAAATATTGTAGATGGACACATCCCTCTATTGATAGCTCTACATATGAAAACAAGAGAACAAATTTAATCAAAGCTGTTATGGAAGAAGTTCCTGAAGCAAGACTTTCTTCTGATCAGTTTTCTAGAATATATGATGTTGCATTTGATCATGGGACAGAAGAGCCTAAATTGAATGAATATTTAATAAATAAAATTGAAACTATTTGTAAAAGTTGTGGGGCATCTACTGCTGTAAGCTCAATACATATCAATGCCTGGTTTGGAGAATATAATAAAAAAATAGGTACATTGGACTTTATGAGTGATATTTATGAAGAAAATTTAAAAACTTTAATAGATTGCAGTGTATACATAGGAGATGCTCCAAATGATCAGGTAATGTTTAACACCTTTTCGCTAAGTTTTGCACCAGCAAACATTTATAAAAAAGAGAATGAATTGATACATAAACCAGTGTATGTTGCAAAAAGAAAAGGCGGTTTGGGTTTTTCACAAATAATTGATGAAATAATAGAAAAAAATAAAAAAAACGATAAAAATTTAAAAAAGTGGTAGACAAAAAAACGATGTTCACGTATTATCCATCTTGTGCTAAAGAAACAGCAATTAATGCAGTTTATTAAGCTTAGAACTAAAAATTGATTTTTGATAAAAGTTAAGTTAAGTGCTTGACCGAAATTAAAATAAATGATAAGTTCAACAAGTTCCATAAGAACAAAAGTTAAAATTTTTAACAATTATTTTCTTAGAAGAACAGATTTTTGACATAGATATTAGAGAAGAGAAGAGAAGAGTAAATTAAATTGTTTTACGATTACTGCAAAGTTGTTGGTAGAACGATTTCCACTGAAAGCATTAGGGCTTTCTGTCAATTCAAAAAATAAGAACAAAGAATAAGAAATTATGCTAGGTTCTTCTGAGTTTAAGACAG
>CAYWGU010000178.1:0-5044 GCA_964457975.1 uncultured Spirochaetaceae bacterium
AAGATGACAAAAGTAGAGAAGTTGATTGAAGTATCAAACAAAAGAATTTTGCTATTGGATGGTGCCATGGGAACTCTTATACAGCAAAAGAACCTTGATGAGTCAAACTTCAATGCAAAAAGGATAAATGGCACAGATAAAGTTTTTGGTGGTTTTGGAGAGATTCTGAATGCAACAAGGGCTGATGTTATAATTGATATTCATAAAGCTTTTATTGCAGCTGGTGCAGATTTAATTACAACAAACACCTTCAATGCAAATAAAATATCTCTTAGTGAATATGGTCTTGAAAATAGTGTTGAAATAATAAACACACTTGCTGTAGAGCATGCAAAAAAAGCAATAAAGGAAACAGCAGAAAACCAAAAACATAGAGATATATTTATAGCAGCAAGTCTTGGACCTACAGGAAAGATGCTATCTTTTTCTACAGATAGTGATGATGTTACAAGACGTGATTTACAATTCAATGAATTTGTTGATGCCTATAAAGAGCAGGTTATTGCTTTGATTAAAGCTGGGTGTGATGTTTTTCTAATTGAAACTATATTTGATACTCTTATATGCAAGGCTGCCATTGAGGCCATAAAAGAGGCAGAGAAGATAACAGGAATTGAAGTTCCTATTATGGTAAGTGTTTCATTTAATGATGCAAGCGGCCATACCTTATCGGGACAAACCCTTGATGCTTTTGTTGCATCTATTTCCTCTTATGATGTGTTTTCAATTGGCATGAACTGCTCAATGGGATCAGATGAAATGGTGCCTTTAATAAGGAAAATGAGCTCTGTATCACCGTTTAAAACCTCCGCTCATCCAAATGCAGGATTGCCTTTAGCTGATGGAAGTTATGGTGAGGCTCCCTCGCATTTTGTTCATATTTTATCTCCAGTCTTGTTGGATGGTTGTTTGAATATAATTGGTGGTTGTTGTGGAACAACACCTGATTATATAAAAGCTCTTTATGATGTTTTAAATAAAAAAGATATTGATGGAATTTTAATCTGCAAGACAAGAAAACCAAATGTTCATTATTATGATGAGCTACGATTAAGTGGTTTGAATGAACTTAAACTACAAGATAGATTGAATGTCATAGGGGAGCGATGTAATGTTGCAGGTTCCCTAAAGTTTTCTCGCTTGATTGAAGGTGCACTCTTTGAAGAAGCAAGTGAGATTGCAAGGAAGCAGGCAGAGGGTAATGCAGATATAATAGATATCTGCATGGATGCAGCTATGATTGATGGACCCTCTTCAATGGTTGCCTTTTTACGATATCTAAACAGTGATCCCTATGTATCTCAAAAACCCTATATGATTGATTCCTCTGATTGGGCTACAATTCAAAGTAGCTTTGGAGAACTTCAAGGAAGATGCATAATAAATTCAATATCTCTAAAAGAAGGAGAGGATATCTTTGTATCTCATGCTCTTGAAGTTCATCGTCATGGACATGCAATGATTGTTATGCTTTTTGATGAAAATGGTCAGGCTTCAACTTATAATAGAAAGATAGAGATAGCTCAAAGAAGCTATGATCTGTTGATATCTAATGGTATAAAACCTTCTTCAATTATTTTTGATCCTAATATATTAACAGTTGCAACAGGAATTGAAGAGAGCAATTCATATGCTCTTGATTTTATCAATGCTACAAGATGGATAAAAGAGAATTTAAAGGGATGTGGAATTAGTGGTGGTATTAGTAATTTATCATATTCCTTTAGAGGAAATAATCCCTTAAGAGCTGCCATGCATACAGTATTTCTACATCATGCAAGAGTAGCAGGTCTTGATTATGGAATAATCAATCCAGCCTTGAATCTTGATATTGAAAAAGTTAAACCTGAAGCTAAAGTTGCTATAGAAAAAGCCCTATTAGAGCCAAGCAATGAGCATAGTGAGAGCTTGATTGAGTTTGCTTCCTCAGACTTTTATACAAAGAAAAAAGGATTAGTAAAAGTAAAAGTTACAAGTAAAAGAGATCTCATGAATGATGAAGAAAGGATAATAAAAGCCATAATTGGTGGTGATAATTCTCATATTCAGGAAGATATTCTTGTTTTGCTAAAGAAGAATCAAGAAGCCTCACTTTCTCCTTTAGCTATAGTAGAAGGAACCTTGATGGATGCTATGGGCGAGGTTGGTAAGAAATTTGGTAAAGGTGAGTTGTTTCTTCCACAGGTTGTAAAAAGTGCACGTACCATGAAATTAGCAGTATCTTACATACAACCTGCAATTGAAGAATATAAAACTGCTAATTTAGTTGAAGAAGAAGATAAAGCTGAAACAATTGTATTTGCAACAGTTAGAGGTGATGTACACGATATTGGAAAGAATATATGTGTTTTGATTTTAAGGTGCAATGGATTTAATGTAATAGATCTTGGAGTAATGGTATCACCTGAGAAAATAATTGAAACAGCAATAAAATCAAAAGCTAAGATGATTGGACTATCTGGTTTAATAACACCTTCTTTAAAAGAGATGGCAAACGTCTGTGTTCTGGCAAAAGAAAATGGATTGAATATTCCGATAATGGTAGGTGGCGCTACAACAAGCTTAGCTCATACAGCATTGAAGTTATCTCCTCTTTATGATTACAGAGTATTTCATTCAGGCAATGCTTCTGATATGTCGACCGTGGTTATGAAGTTAATCAGGGATAAGGGTGATGAACTAGATGTTTTATCAAATTATTATAGAGAGAAGAATATTGAGGTAGCTGAAAAAACAAAGCAATTAAAAGAATATAACATGCATAAAGCATCTTTTGGTGTTGCCTGCAATAGCAAATGGATTAAAAAAACAGCTACAGTAAAACCTAAGGAGCTTGGAATAACCACTCTTGATGGTTCAATAATAGATGATGTTATTCTATTAATTGATTGGAAAGTTTTTGCTTTTGGTTATGGTGTGATTTACAATACAAAAGAGTATGATCCATTGATTAAAGAAGCAAAAGAATTTCTTGCAAGAGAGGATATATACAACCTGTTTAAATCTTCCATTAAAGCAGTATATGGAATATTTAACTGCACAAGAGAGGGTGAGTTTATAAAGATTGAAAATAAGGAGAGCTTTGTTTTTGCTCGTCAGGAAAAAGATGTAGATTCAAGATGTCTTGCTGATTATGTAAATGAAGAAGATTACATTGCTCTATATATGACAACTGGAGGCACTGAAGCTAAGAATGCTCTAAAGGACTTTGATGACGGTGATTCAATCATGATTCAATTACTTGCAACACGTTTTGCAGAAGCTCAAGCTAAATATATATATTTGAAACTGCAGAAGGTATGGGATGAAAATCTTCACGCATTTGCTCCTGGATATACATCAGTTCCAAATCATTATCATAAATATGGAATATCAAAAATGCTTGATGGAAAGATCAATACCAATATAACATTGAGTGATAATTATATGATGATACCTGAAGCCAGTGTTTCAGCATTTGTATTTCAAGGAGAGAAACTTAAATATTTCAGCATAAAAGAAATATCTAAAAAACAACTTGAAAAAATAAGTGCACTTCAGAATATTGCAGAAGATAAACTTGTTTTATATGGTTTGCCATTTGAAGAATATTAGAAGGATATAAAAGGAAAAAATAATGAAAGTTATAGACATAATAAAAGATACAAAGAAACCGTTATTTACATTTGAATTGATTCCACCATTAAAGGGTTATACAATTGATGGGATATTTGATGCAACAAAAACACTAATGAAATATAGTCCTTCTTATATAAACATAACAAATCATCAAAATGAGGTAGTTTATCAAGAAAGTAGTGATGGAATAATAACACGTAGAACAGTTCAAAAACGTCCAGGTACTATAGGAATAGCAGCAGCCCTTCAATATAAATTTGGTATACCAACAGTTCCTCATTTAATTTGTGGGGGATTAAGTAATCTTGAAATTGAGAACATGCTTGTTGATTTAAACTTTCTTCAAATTGAAAATGTATTTGCCCTCAGAGGTGATCCACCTGCAGGGGAAAGACGTTTTATAACCTGCAAAGATGGCTATGTTCATTCCTCCCAAATGGTCGAGCAAATAAACAACATGAATAAAGGTATTTATCTTGATGCTTCTTTGAAAAATCCTCTTAAAACAAATTTCTGCATAGGTGTTGCCGGATATCCAGAAAAACATTTAGAATCGCCTAATCTTGAATCTGATATTTCAAGTTTGAAAATTAAACAGGATGCAGGGGCTCAATATATTGTAACTCAACTGTTCTACAATAATGATGCTTATTTTAATTTTGTTGATAGATGTAGAGCTGCAGGAATAATTATTCCAATAATACCAGGAGTGAAACCTCTTAGAACCAAGCGACAACTTACAATGATTCCAACTACATTTGCCGTTGATATTCCATTTGAATTAAGTGATATAGTAAATCATGCAAAAGATAAAAATGAAATAAAAGAAATTGGTGTTTGGTGGGCTACAAAGCAGGTAAAAGAGTTGATCGATAAAGGAGTACCTGGTGTTCATTTTTATACAATTGGATCAGTAGAAAGTGTCGCTCAAATTGTAGAAAACTGTTATTAATAAAAGAAAAAAATATAAGAAAATTTATTTTGGTAACAAATATAATTATATTTAAAAATTTACATTATCATCTTTAATTTAAACTTATAAAGGTGTAAGTAAATTAAGCTGATTTTTTGTTTAACCTCAATAAAGCAGATAATAATTGCTGAATAATGAAGATGTAAGAGCCGAACAAAAATGGGATTACCATAAAATTTACCCATTAATTAATCCTTTTTTAATAACTTATTCTAAAACTAACAGTTTTTAGTGAATTTAATATAATGGATTATCATAAAAATTTAGGCTATTTTTACTTTACTATGCCAACATTTAGCCGATATTTGTATAGTAAAAAATCATTGCAGTAAACATATTTAAGTTAATTGTATTAATATTTCATTTTTTTGAATTTATCTTTGACATGGTATTTATACTCGTACATAATTAAAAAAATGTATTCTTTAGGAGAAAAAAATATGAAAAAAAAAT
>CAYWGU010000179.1:0-4979 GCA_964457975.1 uncultured Spirochaetaceae bacterium
TTGCACTCTGAAGAAATTTAAAGTCTTGATATCCACTTACAACAATTGATAAAATATTTGGATAATTGGTTTTTACTATTTTTAATAATTTTGTCCCCTCTATTAAAGGAATATTCATATCTGTTACAAGTATATCAACATTCCTATCTTGAAGTATCTCTAAAGCTTTTTGCCCATCCATGGCCTTTCCAACAATGTTATAAGAGGATGATATGCTGCTTATTTTCTTCTCCAACACCCTTAAAATTGGTGGTTCATCCTCACATATCAAAATATCAAACATTCTTGCCTCCGATAGTAATTATTGAACCTTTTTCTAGATTTTCAATTTCAAAAATAAAATCATCACTTAAAACAGTATTCAATCTCATAGCAATATTCTTAAGTCCAAGACCACCTATTTTCAAATCACACAAGTTACTCTCACTCTGAATCCGTAAAGACTCTATATAATCATGGAAATTATTTATTGTATTTTCATCAAACCCACACCCATTGTCATGTAAGCTTAAATACCACATATCATCATTCATCCATCCCTTAATTGAAATATTCCAGGGTGGTCTTATTTTCATGAAGCCATGCTTGAATGAGTTCTCAACCAGTGGTTGAATGATGAACTTTGGAATGAACACATCCAGAATCCCATCATCAATATCTATCGTTGATTCAAAATTATCTTCCCATCTCATATGCATTAAATCAAGATAATCGTTTACATTTTTTATCTCTGCACTGAGAGGAACAGATGAATCCTCATAGGAGGTTGAGTAGCGTAGCAGCGATGATAACTTATCACAGATATTTTGGACCTTTTCATTATTACCCTCATCACTTAACGCTGATATAACAGAAAGAATGTTATATATAAAATGAGGATTCATCTGGGACTGCAACGCAAGAAGCCGAGATTGATACTCACTCTCCTTTGCACTAACCTCTCGCTTAAGTGATTCTTTAACAGATAGTTGTAAACTCTCAAAAGAATAGTTAAGGGAGTTTATGATATCATAATTTGCTTCATCAGCTCGGGTTATCTTATTGTTTGTCACATCAAATTTTTCCATATCGTCAACAAGTGTACAGAGAGGATTTGTGAATTTATAAACTAGATGTTTTTCTAAAAGAAAAACTATAAAAAGAAGAGATAAGAAAATCAACATGAGTATTAGAAATATGTTGATTAGAGTTCTCCTAACAATTGAAATATCCTCTACTAAAACAATACTAAAGGGAGTGTTCATAGTTCTAACACAAGATATTAAATATCCATCACTGTATACAACCTCACCTAACTTGAGTAATGTCACATCAAAATAAGGTATTTCATCACTTTCACTTATTAACTTATTTGAAGAGTCTAAAAGATAACCAGAAAACTTCTCATCGGCTATATCAAAATATGAAAACAAAGAGCTCAAAGACTTCTGTATTTCAACATAACTACCATCATTTTTTGTTAAAAGTGGACGAATTAGAGATATAGTTAAATCATCCAATGGATATAAAGATAAAGGAAGCAGCACATCATCTTCTATTTCTGTAATTCTATAAAATTGAGAGGGATCATTTAGATACTCCCTGTTATTCTCTATTCTACCCCGATCAAAGAAATCTTGAATTGAAATACCATCAACAGGCTTTACACCAAAATATGTAAAATCACCGCTATCATTGTAGAGGCATATTCGTCTAACAAACAAATTCTTAATTGCAAAACTTGTTAAAAAAGTAGTTAACTTTTTATTCTCTAGTACATTCTCTTCAAAGTAGTTTGATGGATCATCAAGAGGAAGAGAATCCATTTCCTCTATTATGTACGGATTTGCTGCAATCTGTATTGCAAGATTATCTATATAGTAAAAGCTAGTATCAATCTGCTGTGCAATTTTATCACTTACAATTGAAATAGATTCCTTTTTGCTTCTTATCTCATTTTTGAACATTATATAAAATAGACCAAGAAAAGAACCAATTAATATAAGAGTTGAAACAGAAAAAGAAAGAAGAAACAACTTCTTCCTGAAATGTATATTCTTAATGTCCATGAACTCTCCTCTTATATTTAATTACCAGGGAAATCGTAGGTAGTACATTAAAATAAACGATTAGCTCATATTATTTTACGTTCTTCCATATAACATTTTCTAATAATCTATACCATAAAAACAATTAGTTTTTAAGGGTAATTGTATACTCAAAATCAGAATAAAGAAAAAACTTTCTCTGTATTATTACCTATCTATCACAGAATAATGAGGGGAAGGTTGTACTGCTCAATTGTTAATGCATTACCTTTTAGAATAGGATCTATATAAACCCATATTCTCTGTCTCATGTTTTCATACATACTATAGTTAAACACAGATTTGAGATATGTAAATAAAAATATTCTCCTCCAATCCCAAATTTCCTTTTTGTCCATATACTTATTTAAAATAATCCATATTTCCATTTATTTTTTACATTATGTCCATGTATACTGTTAGTATTTGTTTATTGTGTCATCTAAAAAAGCGACTTACAATTTTCATATCATAAAAAAAGGAGAAAGAATTATGAAAAAAGTTTTATCTACAATATTGATAATGGCTATTGGCCTATCAACTGTATTCGCTCAAGGCGCAAAAGAAGGGGAGACTTCCACAAAGCCAGTTAAGTTAACTGTAATGATCAACCAATCTCGTTACTATGATGGACTTCAACTTATGTTTGAAAAGTTAAAAGCTGAAGAGAATATTGAAATCGAACCTCAGGTAATACCTGATGATCAATATCTAAACCTTGTTAAAATCAAAATTAACACAGGTGAAGGAGCTGACTTAGTAGATCTTGGTATTCCAGATCATTATGCATTCTATGA
This sequence comes from uncultured Spirochaetaceae bacterium, assembly GCA_964457975.1. Classification (GTDB taxonomy): domain Bacteria; phylum Spirochaetota; class Spirochaetia; order Sphaerochaetales; family Sphaerochaetaceae; genus Pleomorphochaeta. Next base: position 2,864 of record CAYWGU010000179.1, read on the forward strand.
TACTCCAAATGTATTTGTTGATTTAAGTAATGAAGCATGGGTTAACAAACTAATTAAAAAAAGTAGCATTGAATATAAAGATGGAAACATTTATGGTTTTCCATTACAAGCAATTCAAGGTTTTAATGGTTGGGTTTACAATAAAGACATATTTGAAAAATATGGTTTAGAAGAACCTACTTCATGGGATGAATTTGTTGATGTTTGTAACACTCTTCGTGATAAGGGCGAGACTCCTATTCATTACTGTAAAGATACATGGGTACCTCAAATCTTCATGAGTGCTGGTTTTGCAAGAGTACTGGGTAACGATCAAGATGCAGTTGGCCGAGAACTAATTGATAACAAAAAACAATGGAATGACATTACTGAATTTTCTAGCGTAATTGATACATATTTAAGCCTATTTAATAATGGCTGGGTAAATGATGATTTCCTTTCTGTTACATATGATGATAGCATCAGCGCAATAGCAGATGGTACTGCAGCAATGGCTTGTAATGGCGATTGGTTTGCAAACTCTATTTTAGAAGCTAATGAATCAGCTAATATTGGAATGTTTAATATCTATCTTCCAAACGCAAAAGAAGACTTTGCTATAGTTGTTGAAAATTCAATCGGACTTGCTATCAATAAAAACAGCAAGAACATTGATGCAGCTAAGAAAGTACTTGATCTATTCAGTACCCCTGAATATGGTAATTTATGGTTCACAGGTCGTTCTGGCTTCTCTGCTATAAAAGACATTGATAGTGGTAAAACACCATCCTACCTAGAAACTTTAAATAACAACTATATCAAAACTGGTAAGTATATGAACGAGTTCAATGGTAAAGTTGGAGAGTGTAAAGTTGCAATGATTGACTCTCTTTGGATTTACTATCTTGAAGCTGCAAGTAAGCAGAACATGGATGGCGAACAACTATTAACTAAGTTCCAAGGTGATTTTGATAAATACATGAGTGATAACCAATATCCTAATTTCTAAAAATTAATTATCAGTGCTATCTCATCACTTGGGATAGCACTCTTTTTCATGCAAAGGAGTCCTCATGGACATAAGAAAAAAATCTTATCCAATTAGCTACATCAGCATAGCTTTCATAGTATATACAGTCTTTTTTATCATACCTACAATCAGTGCACTTTTCTTTAGTTTCACAGATTGGAACATAAATCGCTTTAACACACCTCAGTTCAATGGTATTAAGAACTATGTTACATTATTCACAAATGAAATCTTTCTGAAGTCCCTTGGTAACTCATTAATATTTGCATTTACAACTACCATTCTTAAAACAGGTATTGGTTTATTTTTTGCAGTTTTATTAACTAAAAAAGTAATTGGTAATAGCCTCTTTAGAACCATTTTCTATATTCCATGTGTTCTATCACCTGTAATCATAGGAGTTCTATTTTCGGCAATACTTAGACCAAGTGGACTATTCAATAACCTCCTTTCCTTAATAGGTCTAGCTGGGCTTCAGCAGAATTGGTTATCCTCCTATATTCCAGCTATGAGCTGGATAATAATAATTGAATGTTGGATGTGGAGTGGCTTCTGTGCCTTTATATTTATAAGTGGACTTCAAGCAATACCACAAGATTACTATGAAGCTGCTGCTATTGAAGGTGCAAGCAAAATGAAAATTTTCTTCACAATAACAATTCCTCTTCTAGTTCCATCATTTACAGTTGTAACAACACTTAATGTTACTGGAGGACTAAAGGTCTTTGATCTTGTTTATGTAATTACAAATGGTGGTCCAGGATTTGATACTCAAGTAATGAGTACATATACCTATCGTGCCTTTGGCATGGGTCTTTTAGGTGAATCAAGTGCAGCTGCAATAATACTATCATTAATTGTTGTAGTAATATCATTTTCCCTAAATAAATTTTTAAAGAATCGTGAGGTATCAATGTAATGGTTGTAAACAATAAAACATATAAAAAGGTCATTCTATTTCTAGTTTTGCTCTTCATAGCCCTCTTCTATATTATACCAATCATGTTGATGTTACTTGGCTCTGTAAAAACTCAAGGAGAAGCACTAAGGCTTGATTTAAGTTTACCAAAAAAAGTGATGTTTTCAAATTATGCTGTGGTTGTAGCA
>CAYWGU010000180.1:0-4973 GCA_964457975.1 uncultured Spirochaetaceae bacterium
TTTCAATCGTGCCATCAGGAAAAACCAAAACAGCCCCCACATAAGGGCTTGGGTCTCTCTTTTTGCGTTCAGGAATAGATTTTTTCATTACCTCAATAGCAAGTTTCATATATTCCTTAGGGTCTTTTCTTATATCTTTTATTTTTGCCATTTTAATCTTATTTTTATTACCTAACTATATTAACTGTGCAATTCCCCTTAGCTTGGAAATCATTAATAAATTGTTCATCATCACTAATCGAACGGTCTGGGTCATAAACAATAAAAAGTTTGTGTTTTTCTGCCGGGTACTTTGTCAAGTCTGCAGCTATACCCTCAGTTGCCTTACTTGGAGTGGTTTTTCCTCTTAAATATTTTGCTTCTATAAACAAATCATTTAATGAATGATCTGGAATTGTATTTGCTAAGGCAAATCTAACAGACGGATACTCCCTGTAATAATTTTCCTTATCCATTTCAATTATTGCATGAATAAAGCTATTTAGCGCCCTTTCATCTTTGGGTCTATTCATGTTTTCAAATGCTATCGGCAATGACTTGTTTAGCTTCCTGCAAATATCTTGAACCAATAATTCTACTGGTGTTTTCAGATAATCCTTGTTCGCTATAATTTTCAGAAACGAATCGTTTTGCCTTTGCTTAAAGGGTTTATCATGTTTACTTCTCATTCGCTCCAATGCCCTTTCAATTTGCTCACCGTGTTTTTTACATAACTCATAAATTTTTTCAAGGCGGATATTTTCATTAGCTCCTTCAATATAATCGTCCAAGTTCACTAATTCATCCATCCGCTCAAATTGAAAAGCTGTTTGGTTTAATTGAGTAAACTGCAATGCAAGGCGGACATAATCTATCAAGGTGGTCTTGGATTTTTCGTCCTTCAATTCGTCTTTTAAGAAATCGAAGCCATATATTCCCTGTTCATCATAATCCTCAACGGCTGTACTATACATGGCAAATCGCCTGTCAATGCACTGTGAGCATTGGCCGCAATGGGTGTTCTGAGTAGTATTTTGAAAAGTTTTGCTACACGAAACTGAACTGCTAATTAAATTTTGCTCCCCCAGGTCAACGAGAGTTCTAACAACATCTGTTTTAGTTTTATAAAGATAGGGATGATGTATTTTGATTGGCTGGTTTGGCGAGAACAGGTTAAAGAATTTTTCCAATAGCCCCAATGTTTTGGGGTGCGTTGTACGACTTGCCCTGGCATTTATCAAGTCTTGCCTTTTTGAAAAGTTTATTGATGTAATACCATTTTCGTAAAAGTAAAATCTGTTCTGAGAAAAAGCACCAGCTAATGCAAAGGCGATAGAGCTATATAAAAATGATCTTAACCTTTGTGTTTCCTCAACTGCTCTTACTCCTACCAGATTGCAAAAGAATTTAAAATGACTGCAACGGTTACCATACTTATGATTCAGGGCTTCAATTAGTTTCTTTTGCGTTCGGGTGGATTCCGGTTGTCTTGATTGGTGACTTATTAAACAAATGTTTTCAGAAGTATTTTTCAAACGATCAACCACTCCAGTAAGAGAATCCAATCCACCTGAAAACAGAATTATGCTTGTTTCCTTGTCGGGTGTCGTTTTATATCCTTCTTGGTCAAATAATCCCATTGGGATATTGGCAACCATTTGTTGAAATGTAAATTCATAGCTTTTATCGCCAGACATGAATGTTAATGGTTCCGAAAGGTTAGTTTTCACTTCGGGTTGATTCCAAAAAGTAAAGTCCCTGACTGGGAAGACAAAATGAAACGAGCGATCCCATTTCTGATATTCAACTGCACTTAAAGAACCTCTGTGCGTATTTCTATCTGCCGCATAAACATAAGCCGCTATTTCGAGTAAGTCTTTTACCCTGTTAGGAAGGTGATAGACGGAACCAACAAAATCGGGAAGTTGAATATTAACGTTTCTATTCGATTTTCCGGGAGTGTGAAATAATCTAAGAATCTCCTTATTAGATATCCTGTTAAGTTTCTTTGGAAATTTAGCTTCATTGCACAATATGATATGTAGCGGCTCTCCCCTCATTTCGTATTCTCCTCTCTGAGAAGTTCACCTCTCATCTTACCAAAGGCGATATTTAAAAAGCTTTGTATTTTTCTTGAAGAAGGGATCGTGTCTTTTACATTTTTATTAAACCATCCGGCCGCAAAAGACTGTGTGATCTTAGCTGTTTCAAATGCGTGTTTGGAAATTTCGCTTAAATGCTTTTGCAATTCTTCATTGAAACGATTTCGTGTATCAATGCTATTCATGCTTGAAGAAGCTTCTCGTTCTAAAAAATAACGCAGGTACCTTTCAGTAAACTTGGAAAAATAAAGTCGGGAAAGCTCGCAAAATCCGCTACCATCTGCTGACTTCCTCCATACCTCAAATTGGTCTTTATCACCAGCAAAAAGATTTTCCTGAAAAGTCTGATTCTTTTGATACCATTCGCTAATGGCATCTATGGCAGCGCTTTGGGCAAAGGAGGCATATTCATTCGATTCGCTTTGCTTTGATACCCATGATGTAACGGCTTTAGCAATTTGCAAGGGAGTAATATTTTCGGATATTTTCACTCCGTGAGAAGCAAGAAAATCAGCTGGATTTTTATGTTTAGAGGCGACAGAAAGTAATATCAAAAACTGAAAAGCGGCCTGAACACCTTTATCACGTTCAATATCCTGAAACCGACTTTGAACATTTCTTAAAGTCTGTTCAGCTATTTCCGGCACATTATTTTCACTTGCCGAAAAAGAGGCCATGCCTTCGACAACCGTTATCCAGCGTTTTGTTTTGGGTAATATGCCTACTCTTTCATGACCCATGTTGAATTAGTTCATTATTTCATCAAGTATTTCATTTTAAAAGCCGTTATTACCTTACTAGCAACATTTTCGTTATCATTCGTCCTCTCCATTCTCCAACTCCTTACCCATCCTGTATTTAATATCATAGTTAATGATAAAATCCATTCCTTTGCAACAAGACAGAATTTTCATACTAATACTATCGATTTCATAGATGTTAAGTTCTATATAAAACCATTAATATTAAGCCAATCTATTCCTTCTTTGGTAATTTGAAAACCACCCTCAATCTCAACTGCATAACCAAAATCTTTGAGAGTTTTATGAGATTTTAGATTTCTTACAATTTGAGTGTATTTCTCATCATTCCTGTTCACCAGAGGACTTAAATCCTTATCATCTAAAGTGAATTGATCTGCAATATGCTCAATTAAATCACTTGTTTGAATTTCATGACTTGGTGATTGATGCATTGCAATTAATGCGGGTACGATTAATTGATTCTCTGAAAGTGCCATTTTACTTTGTTTTTAGTTATACATAATTATTCTTTGTCTGCTTGAAGTAATCGAAACACAATATCATAATTTACAATTTTATCAAGTTCTTCATTAGTAAATTGATAATATTTTTGTAATATTAAATCAATTTTATCAACTTTATTTTTTGTTAAAGAAGGATAAAAAGTTTGAGATTGACTATTATTGCCTCCTTTATGTATGCGAGTTTGTAATACACTATTTTCCTTCATTTTATTCATTAGATCATTCCCTGCTGATATTAACTCATTTTCAACTTCTTCATCCATATTATGAAACTCAACTGGAAATGAAATAAGGTCAACCGGATTTACATGGTGAAAGCTTGAAAAAGTTACATAATATATCCAGAATAAATTGCTATTTAAAATAGAAGTTGCTAATAATAAATATTCAGGTTCTTTTAAAGAAATACTTGCTAAAGTGCTTGAAAAAGCATTTTCTCCATTTAGAATAAACTTAGGCTTGAAATTAAGGATAATTCTCCAATACAGCCCACCAGTATTTCTATAGTATAATTCATTTCCTGATTTTGCTGTATAACTGCCAATATTAGTTTTTTGTGCAAGTAATTTATTAAATATTGATTCAAAACCGAATGGTATCTTAGGTATTACAAATGGATGTAGAAAAAATGAATTTGCACTTGAATATACAATCAAATCCATTAATGAATTACGTTTTTCTTTATACCATTTATAATATTCAGTAGTATAAACTGTTTGAGAGTTGGTAGACTCTTTCAGTGAAGCAATATAAATTGATAGTGGAATATTAACTCCCTCAAATAAAGTTGCTGGTCGCCAACCAAAATGACCAATCCATGTCATCCGTTTGCTATCTTTTACTAATTTTATGAAAGGTTCCATCCTTTGAGTACAAAAACCACTTAATGGAATAATAAATCCTAATCTTCCAGAAGGATTAATTAACTTTATAATACGTTCAATAATAAAAGGATAAAGATTACCACACTTTTCTGTTGTGTAACCGTTAATTTTATAGGTATTACGAACCTTCGAATATTCAACATATGGTGGATTCCCAATAATCACATCAAAGCCACCTTTATCGTGAATAATTTCATAAAACTCGGCAAACCAGTGAAAGGGTTGGTGGCTTGTGAGCCAATTTTCGTATTTTAATACGCTTACCTGTTTATGCAGCAAAATGTTTAGTTCGTGATTTAGTTCTTTAAGGCGTTGGATTAGTTCTTCTTTTGCCTTCTTAAAATCAGCATAATCATCTCCGCTACTTAATTGAATTTGTTTGTATCGGGCAAAAGTGCGAGCAACAATGTCGCATTTTTCTTCAATTTCCTGTTTAACTATGGCTCCCATCATATCTTCAACAAGGCATTTTTCCAATACTTTTTCTGTGGCAAAGCCTACCAAGGTATTTCCGGCACGTATATTAAAATCAATATCAGGCAAGGGTTCCAGTCCTAGGTTGGGTTTGCGGTAATCAGCATCCACTGTGGCTACCAGTTTCAGAAATAGACGGAGTTTCGCTATCTCAACGGCTTCTCTCATGATATCAACTCCGTACAAATTTTTAAGGATAATGCTTTTAAAAATGAAGTATTGTAGGTTGGGGTGGTGTTGGCTCTGAGTTTCGGCCAGCACATCACG
>CAYWGU010000181.1:0-4963 GCA_964457975.1 uncultured Spirochaetaceae bacterium
TCCCTGTTTTTTACTGCTATATCAAATATATTATCAGTTGGATTACTGCTTGCTATCAAGTACCATTTATAAGCTTCAACAATGTCTTGAATCACTCCATTTCCTACTTCATAACAATATCCCAAATCGTTTTGTGCTGCTGCCACTCCTTTTTTCGCAGCTAACCTAAACCACTTAATCATTTCATCAGGATCTTTTTCCACACCTTTTCCATCTCGATAACATCTCCCCAATTCGTATTGTGCATGATCATATCCCTGTTTAGCAGCATCAAAATACAATGCCACTGCTTGCTTTTCATTTGCCTCTACTCCTACTCCGTTTGCATAACACCATGCTAATCTATATTGAGCTAAAGCATATTTTTGCCTCGCTGCTTTTCTAAACCACTTTACTGCTTCACTATAGTCTCTCTCTATTCCTATCCCTAAATAATAACAATGACCTAAATTAGTTTGAGCTGATGCATCACCTTTTTCTGCCGCTAACCTATACCATTTCACAGCCTCGTCATAGTCTTTCTCCACATTATATTTTTCATTTCCACAATAATATATATTGCCTAAATATGCTTCTGCTCCGGCATGTCCTTTTTCAGCTGCTAATTTAAAATAATGTATTGCACCATACATATATCTTTTATTTAATCTAGTTATTTGTAAACTATTAACTCCTTTTTCATAAAATTCTTTCGCCAACTTAATCTCATTTTCTCTTTCTTTTATATCACTCTCTTTCAATTCTATTTGTGTTATAATATGTTCAGCATTCTTTTCTTCTTTTCCATTCAACTTTTTCTCACTTTGCAATAATTCCATTTTCCTTACCTCTACACTCCTTTAACCAGTCCATTACGTCCACATTGTCCATCATACTTTACCTCTCTTGTCAAAATACTTCCCAATTTCCACCCCGATAATTCACTAATTCACCCCGATTAAAAAACACAACTCTTAAACTAACATCTATTTCCAATCTAACAAACACACTGATATTTTGTCAAAATAAATATTACAAATAATTAATGTTAATATGCAAAATCCAGGCTGCCCTGATTTAGGAATACCTTGTCATCCCACCAAAAAATGTTCATTTCACAAATAGATCGGCATATTTTTTTTCACATTTAATAAATAACTTGCCAAGACACAGTTTATTTCAAAATTAATTTATTGAGACACAGTGGAATTTATAATTCCATTTAATATGGATAAGGGTGATAAATATCTTTGTTATAGTAGAAGCTATGCAATTTTATCTAAGTTATTGATCCGAAATGAACGCAAAGTGAAATATTAGGGGGAAAGTATTATGTACAAATGTGATATAGCATATATAGTACTACGTAATAAGTTTAATTGGAAGATTTGTTTAATCTGTATTCTTATGGTATTTTTGGTTGGCTGTGCTTCAATAACTAAAATCTCCGTACAGGGAGCTATTAAAAAAAAAAAAATAACTAAGTTAGAAACTATTCTAAAAGAAATAAGAAATAATGGAAATCATTCTTATGACCAATCCATATCTGAAATTGAGACGTATTTATCTGAATACTATTTGAATAAAGGTAACAGTGAGGTGAAAAATGGCAACTTTCCAGATGCTATCAATATTTTCAGAAAGTCAATTGCTTACAAAGAGACCAATAGCAATAGTAAGAGTTTAAACGATATTGTACAAGTTAAAAGTGAGATTGATTCATTGGTACATTATTTTTCTTCAAATGACACAATTAATTTGATAGGAAGAGTTAATCAATTAAAAATCGTTAGTAATGCCAGTTACCCAATAAATAAGAGCAGTTATTTAAAACGTGAAATAGATGATCAACTAATTAATGAATATTTAGTCTTTGTTGAAATTATAAGTGACACAGCATATAATGATTATATAAAATATTTACAATTAATTGACTTTATACCACCTGATTATTCTTTTCTAAGAAAAAAATGTAATTTATACCTTAATGAATATTTAAAATTCATATTTTATTCGGAAAACTATATTAATGATATAGATAGAATGAATTTTTTGTTTTTATTATCTAAAAGTGAAGATTGCCCAATATCAGAGGATGAACGCCAGGTAATTGTAACTAATCTAAAAACATATTATGAAACAATTTATAGTCCAGACTTCTCAGAATTAAGTGATTTATATGAATGTTATCTTGTTAATAGCTTGATATATGATGCTTACGATTTAACTATTCCAATAAAAAATTATGTCAATGATAGATCATTTATTATTGTACCAGAAGAGGACGAAAACAGGATTTCAAAAAACATTACAGAGTTATTAAAATTTGATAAAATAATTGGAAATACCATAAATGAACAGCGAGCAAAAATAATAAATATTTCATTTGAAATTGATAAATTAGATATAAATATTAACCCCGAAACATATAGTAGGGAGATTAAATCAAAATATTGGGTAGGTTCACATGCTGAGCCAAATAGCCTTTATAATTATTGGTCTAATGAAGTTTCATATTATTCGGCTGAATATTCGAGATTGATTAACCAACCAAGTTATGGTGGTCTTGCTGGAGTAATTCAGATTAAGAATATTGTTGATGTACGAAATATTCTAAACAATGCAAGGCATAAATTGGCAGGAATACCTACTACAATTGAAGTTCAAGATTATGTAGAATATAGATTTACCAAAAAGGGTCACAAAATTGACAGTTTTTTGAAGATAAAATTATTAATATATTATAATAACGAGATTGTACAATCTATTCCAATAGAAGCAAATATCAATAAAGTTACTCATTCATACATAGGTGTTGCCAGCAATGATTATAATGGTTATAAAGAACAAATATCATTAATTCCAACTGAAATGATCTTAGAAAATATGTTGATAAGAACAGTATCCAACAAAGTGAAATTGGAACTAAATAACACAGAAAGACTTTCAAAATGTATCTCATCTGAGTTATTAAATATTAATCAAATTAAAGAATCGATTCCTTCCCTAAAATCAGACGAGTTTGCGGATTTGTTCCTCAAGTATTCAACTAGCAATGACATTCAATTGGAAAAAATTTCCATTAACCAAAACAAAAGAAGTTTCTCAACCATAAAGGAGGCAGTTAAGTTTGCTTCAAAAGCATCTTGTCAAATAGTAGCTTATGATGAGAAATTTTCATCTGCTTCAGGTACAGCATTCTTTATATCTAAAGATGGTTTTTTAATAACAAATCAGCATGTTATTGGTAATAAGGACAATGTATTGCTACTTCGCGAAGCGAATAATGAAGTGAATATTAAGAATGCGGTCTTATTGTATGTTGACAAGACGAAAGATCTTGCGCTGCTTAAGACTCAAACACCATTTGATAACTCAGAGTTTATTTTAATTAACGAGAATATTGATATTGAAATGGGAGATGAAATTATCTATGTAGGCTATCCTGGTTCACCAATAACATCTGGTTCAGAGCCATTTACAAGTCGTGGTATAATAAGCCAAATTGTAAAAAATGAGTATAAAAGACCTACATTGGTTCTCTTTGATTTAACTGCAAACCCAGGTTCAAGTGGTAGTGCAATAATAAAAGAAAAAACAGGAGAACTCGTTGGAACAATGACATGGGGTTTTGGTAGGAGCATTACAGTAAATGATATTGTAGATTTAATTGGTGGAGAAGCTATTCGAGTAAAAGAATCCCAAAATGTGGGAACTTCTGTAAATGTACTCATGGAATTTCTTATGGAATCCGGGTATTATTTTGAAGATTAATGCATTAAATTAGTTAAGAAACTTTGAAGGAATAAATTTATGGCAATTAAGAAAAGCGAATTATACAGCAGCTTATGGGCTAGTTTCGATGAACTCCTTCGCGGTATGGATGCCAGCCAATACAAAGATTATGTTTTAGTGATGTTATTTGTTAAATATATCAGTGACAAATGGGCTGGTGTGCCTTATGCTCCTATAACTATTCCCCAGGGAGCCAGCTTCCAGGATATGGTTGCGCTCAAGGGTACAACGGATATTGGTGATCAGATCAATAAAAAAATATCTTAGCCCCATTTCCACCCCGATAATTCACTAATTCACCCCTCCCAATATCACTGACATATCATTTTGAATTTCGTTACTCTTACAATTATACCTCAGTGTATTCTTTCTTGTAAGCACGCTTGTAAGACCTTATTTCCTTTGAGGATATTTGAATTTCATGATACTTTTGATTACTATTTTGTTATTCATTCTCTGCAATTTCAATATAATCTTTGGCACTCAGAACAGTATCATATAACCCAATATCTTCGCCTTCGTGTTTATTTATACCAATATACTCTAAGCTTGCATCTTCATACCTTTTGAATTTATAGACGGCATCGTTCATTAATGAACTGTTAAATAAACCAAGACTAACTAAAAGTTCAAAGTCCTTTACACTTAATCCCGTTACTTTTTTAAACAATCCAGGTTCAAGTTGGGTAATTACATCTTTCAGGCTTTTCTCTCTGAAATCAGTAAGATACATAAATATTGGAATTCTTGTGGCGAATTTGATGAGTTTTTCCTGGATTAGCTTTCTTTTGCTTTTATATTCTTTTTCTTCATCAGAAAGTTTCTTTTTCTCTTTTTTGCTAAGATCTTTGTCATTTGCTTCTTTTCTCGCTTTCTTAACTGCATCAGATTTATTGATTATTGTTTCAATGTCTTTATTTAAGCTTCTAAAACCTTCAATACTCATCAACGCTTCCATAGCTTTCTCATTGCTTATCAATCTTTGTAAAGTTTCATTATCAACGTTTACAAGTAATGCACTTTCCCACCTTCTTGCCAATAATGTTGCAGTTGTACCACTCATTGAGATGTCAAGAACTCCTCTTGCATCAATCTGTTTCATTGAACTTCCATCATAAGCTAAGATCGGCAGAAAATGAATGAATTCTGCTACCTTTTTCTCGGGATTTGTTTCACTCAAATTTAGACG
>CAYWGU010000182.1:0-4060 GCA_964457975.1 uncultured Spirochaetaceae bacterium
TGAGCATCAAAAGCGATTGTTTTAGGACCATTACCAACTCCACCAATAACAGAACCTAGACCATCTATTCTTACATCATCGAAATTTGCTTCTTTGCATAGTTCAACAATAAGACGACATACATCCTCTTCTTGGCTACTGTAACTCTTTGCTTGGACCATTTTAGAAAGGTTTTTTGCTGTGTAATCTGAATACTCAGCTGCTTTAGCTAAAATTTGCTCATTAATTGTCATGTGTGTTTCTCCTTGGCTAAAAAGCCTATTTTAATTAATTTTATATTTTTTATTTATATTATGGGGCTAAAGTATCTACTTTTTCCCAAACTCTCTTTGCTACTTCACTTGCTTTTTTGTAAATTTCATCAACATCCAGACCAACAAATTCACGGTTATCATAAACCAGATTACCATCAATCATTACAGAATGAACGCTATTTGAACTCATACCCCAGACAAAATGTCCTGCAGCATTACCACTTACTAAAGGAGTAGGACTCTTATAATCAAGCAGTGTTAAGTCAGCTTTATAGCCTTCTTTAATTTGACCGAAACTACCATCAAAATAAGTTTCAATTAAATCATTTCCTCTATTCATGGCATTTACAAAACTATCTGGCCACAAAGTACCTTTTTCATCTCTATTCTCAAAGAAAGCAATTTTTAATTCTTCAAACATATTTCCACCACAACCATCGGTTCCAATAATTAATTTATCAACCATTGATAATTTATTATTATAACCAATTTGATTGTTCATATTACTTCTTGGATTATGAGCCAAGAAACATTTGCGCTCATTCAAAGTCTTGATTTCATTTTCATTCAAATAGATACCATGTACTAATAAACTATTTTCATGTAAAAGATCAAAATCTTCTAATCTAGCTACAATATCTTTTCCATACTTGTGATGAGAATAAATTTGATCATACTCACCTTCCCCAACGTGTAGATGAATACCACAACCTGTAGTTTTCACAGCTTCACTCATCAACTTTAGTCCTTCATCAGGAATAGTAAATGGAGCGTGACCACCTATCATTGCTTTAACCATGTTTGAGGTTCCACTGGTTGCAAAATCTATATTTTCTTGTACACCAGCTTCAACTTCACTCATTCCACCATTTCTATCGGTTACTTCATAACAAGTCATACCACGAAGGCCAACCTCTTCCATACCTTTTTTAATGGTAGATAAAGAACCTTTTATATAGTTTGGACTTGCATGATGATCAACAACACTAGTAGTCCCTGCTGCAATTGCATCTAGAGAGCTAATAAGAGAAGAATAATAACAAGCTTCTTCATCCAGGGACCTGTCTAATCGCCACCACCATTCTCTTAAAATTTGTATAAGATCTGTTTGTGGACCTGCATTAACTAGCATACCTCGTGATAAACCACTGTAATAGTGATGGTGAGAACAAACATTACCTGGCATTAAAGTTTTACCTTTAGCTTCAATAATTTTAGCACCTTCACTTTTTAGGTTTTTACCAATACGGGCGATTTTATCGCCCTTTACTAGTACATCAACACCTTCAACAACCTCAAAGGGAGCCTTGGTTTGCATAATTCGAACATTTTTAAATAGTGTATCCATTGTAACTCCTACTCGTCCACATCACCTAAAAGGTAACTATATGATAAGAAGATTTCTTCAATGATAGCCGCAACTTCATCACTTACACCTTCTTCGCCTTCTAAAATACCTTCACCGTTCATTTCACAGTTGTATAGTTTGCCTTCTAATCTAATTAGGACATCTGAACCATCAACTAAGAAACCAGGATTGGTTGAATTATCAAAATCATCTCTTCTTGAGAATAAAGTTAATTTTTCTTTGTAAGGAGCTTGGTCGTATGGACAGAAAGTTCCACAGTTACCACATTCATTACAAAACGCATCAATGTGAACAATTTGGAAAGGATCTTCAAATACCCCAGTATTTCTAACATCAATAGCTACATTAGCTCTGTTAGGACAAACCTCTACACATTTATTACAAAGATAAGAACATTCATTACATCTCATAGCCTCATTTTGTAAGAATTTTTTAGTATCCTTATCAACTTCTAATGTAATATTACTTTTTCTAACATTTAATTGTTTGAAATATTTATTTTCTTCTGCTGTTAATTCTTCAATGTTGATTTCATCATCATCATTACAGCCACATTCACACTCTCCGTCATGCTCAAATTCTTCTTCATCAAGATCTTCATCATCCATAGACTCAAGAACTTTATCAACACAAGCATCTACTGCTTTTCTAGCTGAGGCAATACATTCAACAACAGTTGAAGGACCACTTGCCATATCACCAATCATATAAACATCTTCAATTGATGATTCAAGAGTCTCTTTATCACAAACAACTTTGCCTCTCTCATTAACAGGAAGGCCATAGTAATTAAGATCGTCTTCATCCACATGAGATGCAATAGCTGAAATGATATTATCACAGAGGATGGTTTTAGTTTCATCAGTTGCAACAGGACGTCTTCTTCCTGATTCATCAGGTTCGCCAAGTTCCATTTTTACAAGTGTTAACTTACCATCTTTATATTCACTAGGATTTGTTAATAATTCAAATTTAATTCCATCTTCTAATGCAAATTTATATTCTTCCTTATCACAAGGCATTTCTACTAAACTTCTTCTGTATACAATAGTAACATCTTCAACACCAGAGACACGTTTTGCAGAGCGAGCGGTATCCATAGCAACGTTACCAGCACCAAGAACAACAACATGTTTACCAAGAGTTGCTTCATCACTACCAACTCTAAAAGCACGTAAGAAGGGAAGAGCTTCAATAACAACTGAATCTCCACCTTTTAGTGAATAAGGATTGTCTTTTTCTGTACCGATTGCAAAAAATATATAATCAAAACCAGCTTTTTTAAGTACATCAATTTTAGTCTCTTCTTTTGAAACACCAAATTTAATATCTACACCGTGAGCTTTGATAAAGTCTACATCACTATTTATTGCTTCTTCAGGAATTCTGAACTCAGGAATAACATTCTTTACAACGCCACCAGCAGTTGCTTCTTTTTCAAAAATAGTTACTTGGAAACCAGAGCGAGCTAAGAACATAGCAGCCGATAAGCCTGCAGGACCTGCACCAATAATGGCAGTTTTTAACTCTGATTTTTCACCAGGAGCTACCCACATTTCTTTAAAGTCTGCAAAGCCATTTTCAACAGCTTGTTTTTTAACTTCACGAATTTTTACTGAACCTTCATAATCCATTCTTGTACAATGAAGTTGACATTGGTGATCACAAATTGTTCCAGTAATATAAGGAAGTGGATTTGTCAAATAAATTACAGCTAAAGCATCTGCATATCTACCTTCACCCATTAATGCCACATAATCTGGTATATCTTGGTGAATAGGACACGCTTCAATACAAGGAGCAATATAACAATCAGTTAAAGGTAAATCCTCATAAACTTTTGCTTGATCAGTTCCTCTAAAGGCTTTTTCTAAATATTCACTCTCTAAACATTTTTTAGCTAAATCATTTAATTTATCAACATCAATTTTCTTCATATCCCATGCAGCACTTCTGTCTAAGATGTTTGCCATCTGAGTCATTCTTGCATAACCACCTGGGTGAAGCATGTCAGTTGCAACTGTAATTGGTCTAATTCCAGTTTCAAAAATATCTGTAATTGTTAAGGCATTAGCACCACCAGAATAAGAAACAGGAAGATCCCCTTTAAATTCTGTTGATAGTTTGGCAGCCACATTAACAGAGATTGGCATAAGAGCTCTTCCACTCATATACATTTCATCCCCTGGTAATTCACCTTGATCATTAACTGAGCCCAAAGTATTAGTTAGTTTTACACCAAAACCTCTACCTTCTTTTTTCGCTAAAGCAATTAATCTTTTAAGCATGCTAATAGCATCATTATATTGTAAGTCATGATCAAAAGAATCTCTTGATAAATGTAAATAATCATATCCTAATTTATCTAAAATACTTCTTACACCATCATAACCTAATAAAGTTGGGTTCAATTTAACAAAAGTATCAATATGCTTCT
>CAYWGU010000182.1:4070-4919 GCA_964457975.1 uncultured Spirochaetaceae bacterium
ATATAGTTACAAATTGCTTCAATTTCTTTTGGAGGACAACCATGCATTGTGCTAATAGTTACAGATTCACAAATCTTATTTGAAATGCTATTTGTTAAATTATCAACTAATTTTTCCTCTAGTCCAGCAAAAGAAGTTCCAGCTAATAAATCGCCATCTTTTATTAGGGCATTTAATTCTTCTAGATATTCTTTAAAACGAGCATCTTTACTTGCATCTAACATTGAATCAATGAAAGTTTGCATTCTTTCTGTTTTAATACCATCTAAATCATAACCAACACTCATATTAAATATAAAAGTTGGCTCTGTTACTTTCCCATCATTGAATAAAGATTCGATCAAATGACAAAGAATCCAAGCTTTAGCATATTCATCCCAAGCTTTTTCTAAGGTATATTCTGTAGACCACTCTACATTGTATCCTTCATCTCTAGCATCTATACAAGGTTTAGCAACTTCTAATCTATCTAAAATTTGAACAGTCTTTAATTCAATAAAGCGAGAACCGGCTAGGTAACTTGTTACTATATTTTGTGTTAACTGAGTGTGTGGTCCAGCAGCTGGTCCAACATATGTACTACAGCTTTGGTTGAAAACACTTCCACTTTTCTCCCGTTTATCCACAAAGAATTGTTCTTTGGATAGTGAGAATATTGAATCATGATTTTTATATTCACCTATAACTCTGTTTATTAGTTCCCCGAAAGGAACCGGACGCATAATATCTCCCATGTGTTACTCCTTGGTATTTTTCCATGTTTGAGCTAGAAACAAAACTCTAACTCATATCTATTGTAATAAGATTTCGTGTGTTGTCAACATTTTTTTGCAACAAATTGCAACATTG
>CAYWGU010000183.1:0-4910 GCA_964457975.1 uncultured Spirochaetaceae bacterium
TTTGTTATATCCTTCATCCCTTGATGTAATTCCCCAGAAATCACCTATAGTAAGATCGGATGTGTGCCGACCCTTCTTTATAATGCATCTTGTGCAGAAATAACGTTTATAGTTTCCAAAAGCATAACCAAAATCAGTATCATTGAATGACCTTTCAAATTCATTACCATTTTCAAAGATAGCGGTAATATAGAAAGGACACCATCCATAAGGTTTTGCTCTGAGTGTAAAATCAATTATTTTTGACTTGTATTTTTCCTCTAGCTCATCAAGGAACATCTGCTCAACTTTATTCTCAGTTACTCCGTGGCATATTAGATCTATTAAATAAAGATTTTGATAATCTTTTCCTAAATAAAGTGTAAGAGAGGCTGCTGCACAAGGAAGTGCTACGAATAAAACAGGTTTTCCAATATCAAGTTGAGTCTTAATACTTTCAAATACAAACACTCCATCATGATGTAGCTCTGGTTTTATATATTTTGATCCTTTAAACTTCTCAAGTCCTTTAAAATTGGTTGCTATCTCATAATGAGCACTTCTAAAATCATCAGAATAAGCAACACCAAATACAACGCCCCCACCACCTATTATCTTTTTTGATATTGAAGTGCAAAGTCCTCCCGATGCTGATTTAATCAATTCATCATTATCCTTTAAATATCCTTGGTAAGCATTTGTAATTTTATCAGTTCGTTTTATGTTTTCCATATATATACCTTTCTTTTAAATTTTCCATATATATACCTTTCTTTTAAATTTATGAATTTTTAAATTGCTAATAACTATTTTTTCCAAATAATGCAATTCTACAGATTACCAGTAAAATGTTACATTCTGCATATGACTTTTATTTCATTATTGACAGCTTGAGTTATTGATCAACCCATCGACTCATTGTGGTCAACAAAATAAATATTTATAAGCTTGAAGAAAGATTTTGAAACTAAATAATCTGATAAGTAGTTTTTATTTGACTATTATATTGATGTCTTAAAAAAGTTTGTTAGAATCAAATATCAAATTTTACCATCAAAGGTTAACCAACGAAGAAACAACGCAATTGTTGCTAAACAAAACAGTTGGTATCCTCCAATTTTATGCATTAAAATTTGAAAAATTAAACTAAAAAACTGTGTAATTCTTGTATTGTAGTGCTTTATATTTTTTTTATTATCTTTAGAGCCTTATATAGCTGTCAAAAGCAGCATATGGGACATAAGAAGCTGCTGCAAGAATAACATTTGGTTATTGAGGGAATAATTTGACTCTATATCACTTTCTATTTTTCAGACAGTCCCTAAATCATATCATGTGATGCAAAATTAATTTGTAATCACATAAAGCTAGATTGGGAAATAATCTTTGATTACTTAGACGGTTTTTGCATTATCCTTTAACTACGTTCTTGCCCTCTGCTTTTGCTTCATATAATTTTTTATCAGCATTTTTAATTAGTTCATCAAGAGTCATTTCATTTTTGTGACTTTTCACTCCAATGCTTAGAGAAACTTTAATTGTCGTCGATTTTGAAACTAATATCTCTTGTTTTGCAACGGCAGTCCTGATACGTTCAGCAACCATAAGTGCTACTTCAAAATTTGTATGACGCAAACCAATTAAAAATTCATCTCCCCCATAACGTCCAAGGATATCTAAACTACGCATTTCTGCCTTTACTACAGCAGCTACTTGGGCTAGAACAATATCTCCAGCGCCATGACCATATTTATCATTAACGCTTTTAAAACCATCAATATCCATCATTAAGAGACAAAGTGGCAAACCCTCTTTACGAGATTGTTTGAAAACATCTACTAACAATTGATGTGAATACTGTCTATTATAGGTTTTGCACAAGGCATCATTTTGTGCCATCTCCTTGAGTAGTTGGCCTTCGACTTTTTCTGTAACATCCATACAACTCCCTATGAAACCAAGGAAATTTTTATCCTTATCGTAAAAAGGAGTTCCACGATCATTTATCCATCTGTATTGGTTGTCGTATCGTTTGAGCCGATAATCCATTTCAAATGGATGCTGAATTTTAAAATTTTCAAGATAAATTTTTACACATCTATCTAAATCATCTGGATGAACACCCTCAGTCCAACCAAAACCATATTCTTCTTCGATGGTGTGTCCAGAGAAATCGAGCCAGGTTTTATTAAAATAATCGCATTCAGTACTAAGATTAGATCTCCATATCATGTTGGGTGAAGACTCAACGATCAGTCGATACTGCTCTAAATCCATCATATGTTTTCCCCTTTTAATTAAGATTTATAACTTTGTTGCCAATAAAATATACACAATTTTTTTAAAACTTGAACAACATTTCTTTAGGCTATCTCAGTGGTCAGACTCCTATCGAGGAACATTATAAATAAAGCCTGTGGTAGACTTTGATTTCCATCATGTCTTTCCATTCTTTTTATAAAATCCTCTGATTGTTTATCAAATTTTCTGTAATGTCTTTTATAAATCTTTCTAACATTTGTTTATAATAATCGAGCATAGGATGTAATTTTTCTTGAAATCCAAATTCTAATATTTTATATTACTCGATACCAGCATTAGCAAGGATTTTCTATACCTTACAATACATTTCAATTTTTATTCAAATGAAGGCAAAAGTCAAATGATTTTTTTTAAAAGGCATCATTTTTTAAAAAAGATTGCACTTAGTAACGTAATCCATAGAAATGTTTTAATTATATATGCATTTTTGCAGTACTTTTTTATATATTGTGTAATAAAACAACAGCTAATACCCCTTCATTTGTTGAAATGTATTAGTTAATATTGTTAAGAAAGAAAAGTAGATATAATATTGATTGATATCAAAATCTGCATTAAAGATGGACTGAAAGCTATAAAAATTCTTATAAGTGCTTTAAGTTTTCATTCTACTTTATTAGAACCACCGTTCTATAATAATTGGATTCATAATATCATAAAAGGATTCATCAATACCTTAATAAATTCTACTAGATTTAGTTTCTAAATTTTATTTATTAAGTTCTTCGATTATGTTTGTTTTGTACATAGCTATGGTCATTGCTTTCTAGATAATTGGTAATGGCTTTATGCTGAAGGTTAGCTCCTAATTGCTCAAAGATCTATAGAATTCTAAATTTATTTAAAGTTGTGTCTCCATTAAAAAACTAAATATTATTAGGATACACTGAAACTGATCCATTGTTAGAGGACAATTTTATAAAGATTTTTTTTTAAAAGTTTTTATTAGTTGCTGATTTCAAAAGCCTTTAAGAGCATCAGATCATCTTCCTCTGTGTAAAAAATTGTCTTACCTCCTTCTGTTGTGTATTCTATAGTAAGGGGATTAGGACCCATATCATATCCATCATCAGGAATAAGGCCAATTGATTCTATGCTCTTCATATCTGTGGTATAAAAACGACTACAAGCTGTTGTTATCTTGTAATTAAAACAAGAAATTCCACCTGCTAGCAGATTATTGTCTAATAGAGTACAAGTTCCTCCAAAAGTACGTTGTCCGACTTGATAAACATCTAAGTTTTCAATAGATTTCATGCTTGTTGTTGTAATTTCACTCATACTTATTGAAGTACTATCTGTTACCATTATTACAGGTTTATTTAGGTTATATAATTCTCCAGTTCCTTTGACTCGTGCTTCAGCAGGTTCTGCATATTCGTATCGGTTAACTCCATTTTTATTTTTAATATACCCAAATACTTGAAATTCATCTTCCTCCACAAATGGAGCTACCAAATAATTAAAATCTGCAACATATCCACCATTATTATGGCGAAGATCAATAATAATACGAGATACAGAATTGTCTTTTGCTAAATCATAAAAATTTTGCAGTATATCTGAAACGGTAGATTGCCCTAATCCAGGGGAGTTTTCTGATATATAACTACTAATTTGAAAACCGCTTAAATATAAGTATGCTGTATCATCATTTAGTTTTGATGATAAAATCATAAATGGTGAATTCTCATAGGTGTAAATGTTGCCATCGTTTGGACTAGCCCAAAAATATTTTTGATCTGATACAGTATAACCTACAGCAGTTGGATCCGTACTAGAAGAATTTGATATCATATTATCATAAATATATTTTTGCATATTAAACCAAAAATAATCATATCTATAATCGTTTCTGTTTGACATTTTTAAGGTTCCCGGTCGTTGATGAATATAATACATCTGACTTAATGCCGCATTTCTGTCATACATTATTAAGCCAAAATGATTATCAACTAAATTTTCTGTTATATCTCCAAAATATGTATTTGCTTTTTCAGCTCGTTCTTGAAACATTCTAATGATAAAATCATCATCACTTTCTCCAATTGCTTTTGTTTTACCTACATACAATTCACTCAAGGCATCAAATTTTGGCTCGTATTCATAGTATATATCATCCCAATCGACACTTACTTGATTTGTTTCTATTTGATAAGGATCGTTCTTCGCATCCTCTATATCCCAAAACATATAGTTAACACTCATATCATCATAGAATTGATTAAATACGTCTAACCAATAATCATCTGAATAATTGTAACTAAAGAAAAAGCCATTTCCCTCATTATTAGAATTTTTTTGGAATGGAAATTGAATATTGCAAGATGTAAACAAAGTTGTAGCTAGAAGTATTACTAAAGTAAATTTTGTTGTTTTATTTTTCATTTTCTTTTTCCTTAAAAGCAATACATTGCGCCAAGTTGGCATACAATTGTTCTGTTGTATTTATTATATAAATCTTTTTGACTGCTATCTTTTGTAAGACCGCTTAAACTATATAAATATCTTACTTCAGTAAAGACTTTTACCTTCTCTGTTATTTGATAATCAAATCCGGTTCCAACTAGCAATCCTACTTGCAATCTATTGTCAACTAAAGATACAAA
>CAYWGU010000184.1:0-4909 GCA_964457975.1 uncultured Spirochaetaceae bacterium
AAACACATATTTATTAAAAATAAATATTAAAGCTATATATTCAAACGTAATTTGAGATTATAAACCATTAAAAAGAACATCCCTTTCTTCTCTTTGAAGGAGAGAAAGTGCCAACAAGAAGTTAGTGAAACCATTCGATGCAGTTGATATTACACTGACTTTGGGACACTGTTATTCTTTTATTTAGCCATTGTTATAAACCATTAAAACGGTTCTAAGTCTAATCTTATTATTTACCCACTCCTCGACAAGTATTGTTAACAATAAATTTTAGATTATTTATTTAGAATATAAAATGCCACTGAGTTTAATCAGTGGCTTATTAATCAATTTGGTCTTATAACATGAGTACTCTTAGAATCAAAGCCTAGGTTAATTTTATCACCTTCTTCAAAGAACCCCTCTTTTTTTGGGTTATAAGAAACTGCAATAACAACATCAACAAGTTCATCTACCTGAATCTCATATTCCATTGTTGCTCCAAGATATACAGCACTTTTAACTATTCCTTCAAATAACATTTTTTTAGAACTAGAAAGTTCTAGCCCTTCAGGTCTTACAACAATTAAAACATCATCATTTTGATTTAAGTCTTCAACAAAAGAATTATAAGTTTGTTTATTACCTTGAACATTTAGCTCAACAGAGGAATCAGTTTTTGAGATAACTTTTGATGGTATGAAGTTTGCTCTACCAATGAAGGATGCAACAAAGTAATTGTTTGGATTACTGTAAACTTCAAAAGGGGTCCCAATTTGCATTATAATACCTTTATCCATAATCATTATTCTATCACTAACAGTCATAGCTTCAACTTGATCATGTGTTACATAGATACTAGTGATACCAAATTTCTTTTGGATTCGTCTAATTTCAATTCTCATCTTTTCTCTTAATTTTGCATCAAGATTTGATAAAGGCTCATCAAACAAAAGTACCTTAGGATTATTAACGATTGCTCTAGCCAAAGCAACTCTCTGCTGTTGTCCCCCTGATAATTGACTAGGTTGTCTATTTCCTAAATCAGTTAATCCCATGGTTTCCATAATTTTATTTACATCTTCTTCAATTTTAACTTTTGAATATTTTTTAAGAGTTAGACCAAATCCAATATTCTCTCTTACTGTTAAGTGTGGAAATATAGCATAGGATTGGAAGACCATTGAAGAGTTACGCTTATTAGCTGGTATATCATTTACAAATTCTTCATCAATGTAAATCTTTCCATCTGTTGGAGTTTCAAAACCACTAATCATTCTAAGAGTAGTAGTTTTCCCACAACCTGAAGGACCTAAAAAGGTAACCATTTCTCCATCATATATTTCAATGTTTACATCATCAACAGCCTTAAATTCTTTTGAAGAATCATCTTGATCTTTAAATATTTTTGTTATATTTGTTAATTTTACACTCATTTTAAATCCTTAATTTGACAATAATGAACTTTTTGTATGATATTTTAATTTTAGAATTGTATTAATAATTAACATAGAAATTAAAATAATTAGAACTAGAATTACTGAAAATGCTGAAGCAGCTCCAATTCTTCCACTTTCAACTTGACTCATAATCTGAACAGTCATTAAATTCCAGTTTGCTGAAACTAAGAAAATAGCTGCACTTATTGCTGTCATGCTCCTAACAAAAGCATATATTAAACCAGAGAAGAAAGCTGGTACCATTAGAGGTAAGGTAATTCTTCTAAATGTTGTATTACTATCTGCCCCTAAATCTTCTGCAGCTTCTTCAATAGAAGGATCAATCTGACCTAAAACAGCAATTCCACCTTGTATTCCAACCGGAACATATCTAAAGATAAAGTTAAGTAATAAGATTAAAAGTGTACCTGTTAAATAAAAAGGTGAATTATTAAACGCTAGTATATATCCAATACCTATAACAGTACCTGGAACAGCAAAACTTAACATCGATACAACACCGATAAATTTTCTTCCAATAAATTTCTTTCTGACAATTAAGTAAGCTATCAACATACCAAGTATGCCACTTATTGGGGTAGATATACCCGCAATTATCAAAGTATCAATTAGTGAGTTAAATCCAACATCAAAAACATATTTAAAATGTTTTAGAGTTAGAGTTGAATCATTTCCCCAACTCATTGCAAAAGCACCATAAATAATGGATCCATAAATCAATAAGACTAGAGCAGCAATTAGAATACATGCTGAAAATAATATAATCCTAGCTCGATTACTAACTATTTTATTAGAAGATGCCGTTGGTTTACCTGTAATAGTAATGTATTGTTTTTTACTTACCCAATATTTTTGGATAACATAAGCAGAAACAGAAGGGATTAATAGCACAAAAGCTAAGGCTGAACCCTTTCCAAGATTATACATACCTGTTATTTCTAAAAACGCTTGTACCGATAATATAGGAAATTCACTTCCTGCTAATATCATCGGATTTCCAAAATCAGCTAAAGATTCTACAAATAATACTAATATAGAACTTGCAATGCCAGGAATTGCTAAAGGAAGAGTAACTCTCATAAATATGGTAAATCTATTACCACCTAAATCCATAGCTGCATCTTCTAGTGTAGGTGAAATAGATTCTAAAACACCTCTTAGAGTAATATAACTAACAGGAAAAAACGTTACTACCTGAGCAAGTAAAAGACCTTTAAATCCGTAGATATTTGCATTACTCATTTTTAATAATGTCGATGAAACAAAACCATTACGACCAAATAACATAATGATTGCTAATGCTCCTATGAAAGGAGGACTAACAATGGGGATTGTTGCAATAATGTTAAAAAATTTCTTCCCAGGTATTTTTGCTCTAATAATAGAATAAGCAAATAAAAAACCTACAAAAGTTCCTATTACTGCTGTTAATAATCCCACTAATATCGAATTAAAAAATGCTTGTCTATAATACCAAAACCCAAAAGCTTCTTTAAAATTCAAAAATGAAAACTTCCCATCCTTTTGAAAAGCAACTATACAAACTTTAGCTAAGGGAAATAATATAAATAGAAATAGAGAAATAATAATTAAAATTATAGTACCAAATAGTACAGGATCTTTTCTTAATAGAAGAGTACTTTTAAAATTATTTTTAAGTTCTCGTATATTCATAGTGACTCCATTAAATAAAGGCAAGAGAAACCCCTTGCCTTTATAAGTTAAATAATTTTAATTATTTTGCTGTTAAAACTTCATTTATCCATCGAGTAATAATTCTTTCTGAATTTTCACTGTAATAAGCTATATCATAAGGAATAATCTTTAAACTATCAAATTCTGGCATACCTTCAGCTAATTTAGCGGTTTCAAGTACAGGATAGAAATATGTTGATAATTCAGACAAAGCATTTTGACCTTTTTCACCTGTCATCCAGTCTATAAAGATTTGAGCTGCCTTTACGTTCTTAGCACCTTTTAAGATAGAAACAGCTGGAGCCTCTGCGGGAACACCTTCAGATGGGAATACAACCTTAACAGGTAATCCTTGGCTGATGAATTGAAAGAAAGCAGGAGTAAATTGAATACCTATAGCACAGTCTCCGACGTTAACGCCCTTAGAAGGACCAGTACCTGATGATGTATAAGTTTGAATATTTCTATTTAATCGAGCCATGTACCTCATAGCACCGTCTTCTCCCATGATTTCACATAGGCCATAAACTTCAGCTTTTGCTGTACCACTAGCTTGTGGAGTTGGAGCTTGAATTAAATCCTTGTATTCTGGCTTTGTTAAATCTTCCCAAGACTTCGGCATAGTAGCACCAGCTTTTTCTAAGGCTTTTGTATTAATACCAAAACATAATGGATTCATGTAGACACATCTCCAATAACCTTCAGAATCTTTAAAATCAGCTCCTAAAGCATCAAGTTCTGGGCTTTTATAGGGAATTGTTAATCCCTCTGCTTTTGCAGTTATATGATTTTCGCTTGGAGCTCCAAACCATACGTCAGCTTGAGCACGTTCTTTTTCAGCTTGAATTCTTGCTAAAGCTGGACCACTTGAAAGATGCACAGACTTTACAACAATACCTGTTTCTTCTTCAAACGCTTTGAATAGTTTTGCAGAGTTTCCCTCATCAACACTTGCATAAATAACAACTTCTTTTGCTTCATCTGCCATTTCTGTGGCACCTTGAGCAAATAATGGTGTAAATAAGAAACCACTAACTAATACTAATAATAATAATTTTTTCATAAAAACCTCCGAATGTTTTCAATAAGTATCACAATTATACAATACTACGGTTTTTAGCATTTGTCAAAAACAAACTTTTTAAAACCATTTAACGCAAAGGGTTATTGAAAAATAGGTGCATTTTTTTAAAATTAAAAATCAAAAGTTAGTCTTGCAAAAAACTGCAATAATTCTCAATTTATAATAAAAAAAGTTGTTACATTCAAAATTATCTAAACCCTTTAGTCCTTAATCAGAACAAATTGGAAACATGTTTGAATGAATAAAAACAATCTCAACAAATTTTACTGGAAGGAATATATAAGAATCTGAATTGGTTGATTTTAATTATCTAAAAAGCAATTTTAGTACCTATATTCAGGGAACCATGCATAAATCTAAAGTCAAATTCAAGAACTTGTCCATCTTTTACTGCTTATCCTCTAGCGGGATTATATTAATGAAAAAAATGGGATAAATAGTTAAGCAGACTGCAGTACTGGCATGCTTGGTCTCATAGATTTTCTAAATCTTACAGTTGCTTTAAGTTCATTGAATTCCCCTCTATGCTTTTGAGATTTGGTGTTTTAATCAATGAGGAATGAGCCTTTTTTTTAAAGTTAAGGTTTATCAATTGTTGAAAACAACGTATTGCTCTCACCACCATCTTGGGTATTTTTTAATATTTCAAGTGATTTTCTAGTAGAGGCATCAATCTGTAAATATGAGGAAT
>CAYWGU010000185.1:0-4837 GCA_964457975.1 uncultured Spirochaetaceae bacterium
TAATTATATGATTAACAATTTTCTTTTATATCATACTGCTAAATCCCCTATAAATAAAGTAAATATTTTGTTAACTCATAATCGACAATTGCTACCAGCAATAATCCCAAAACAAATACGAAAGCCCAATAATGTTACTTCTGTATGCAAAATCCAATAACACCGAACAATAACATCACCAATAAAACTTACAGGATATTTGATGCTTATCAAGTCTATATTAAAAGTATTCTGTATAGATTCTTATGAGTTAGTAAGATATTTATAATATAAATTAATGACACTCTGAAGTCGTGTTGCTAGGACTCTTTTTTTAAAGAATTCAATTGAAAACTTGCAAACTGTTGAGCTAATTATTTTAGTGTCAAATAAATGCAATATAAGTATTTCAATAGCACCAAGGAATTACAATTATGCAATAATGTATTATAGTAATAACTGTAGAGGTATTAACACAATGAGTTTTATGAATAATGTAATGAATTCAATTTTGAAACATTCAAACATGAAGAATATTCAAAATAAAAAGATTGATAAAGGCATTGATAAATTTATGCTTCGCTATCCAAAGCAAAAGCAATTAAAAGATCTTAAGATGACAGAAAGTCAATTCGACGGAAGAATCATATCCCACATAACAAATGAGAACAATCCAAGCAACATTGATGTAATATACTTTCATGGTGGCTGCTATGCCCTTCAAATTCAAGCAGGGCATTGGGCTCTTACAACATTTATTGCTCGAGCGACAGGTGCAAATGTATATGTAGTTGATTATCCTTTGATTCCAGAACATCACAGTGGTGATGCATTAAATTATGCTTTTGCTTACTACAAACATCACATTCAAAATAGCAACAACCCCATTATAATTATAGGTGATTCTTCTGGTGCAGGGCTTGCTACTTCCCTTTGCATGATGATAAGAAATGAAAAATTACAACAGGCCAAACAGTTGATTCTTTTAAGCCCTTATCTTGATACCTTATGCACAGATCCTCGTCAATTGGATTATGAATCAAAAGATTTCTTTCTATCGGTAAAAGAACTATCTAGAGCAGGAAGAATTTACATTGGCAACTTGATGGAAGATGATTATAGAGTAAATCCTATTCATGGTAATTTTAACAATCTTCCACCTATGGTTATCTTCACAAGTGATCGAGATATTCTTCATGTTGATTCAATACGCTTAGTTAAAATATTAAAAGATTCCAATATTCCATTTGAAATATATGAAGAAAACAATGTCATGCATGATTGGTTAATAATAGATCAGCTACCTGAGGCTATAAAAGCAAGAGCGAAACTTAAAAAGTATATTCTATCTGCTATAGAGGTCTAAGAATTAATTGCTCTCAATATTGAGTTATTAAATGCATAATAAAGACGGTATGAAGAAACATTCAGAGTATCATCCAAACACATGTCCTGAAGTAATTAAATTGATATCAAAATGTAATCTTAGAAACTAAATTATTTTTGTAAGGATTAATTCCTTATTCTCCTTCTATGAATACATTCTCGTCTAAATTAAAGTATTGGTTACTTTTGATACTGAATAATTTCAAGTTCCACACCATTTGGATCTTCCATCAAGAAATTAATAAATCCCAACTTATCTACAAAAGTTGGTTTATTATCTGGTACAAATCTAGCCTGTAAAACTCTATCATAAATTTCCATAATATCATCAACAGCAAAGGCTAGATGTCGATACATTCCTTTATCGGTCGATGTTAGTTTTGAATCTTTGCAATCAAACTTATACTCAATAAGCTCAAGTCGTGCTCCACCACCAAGATCAAAATACTGAATAATATGATCCCCCATATCAACTAAATTTAACATTCTTAAAGAAAGCACTTCTTTATAAAAAATAATGCTCTCTTCCATACTTATTACATTTATGGTTATGTGATCTAACTTTAATCTAATGATCCCACTTTTTTTCTTGGAAGAAATCGCATTTATCGACTTTTTTTAGTTTTGTTTAATTCTTCTTTTGTAACTTCTAATTCAATTTTTAATTTTCTTTTAGCTTCACGTTCTATATAAAACTGATTAGAAAGAAAGGTTCCATCTATAAGCTGCTTACCAATACAAACTCTCTTTGATTTAGGTTTTTTAGTTACAGGATCTCTAAATGATGTAACTTCATAATATGAATCATTTCTTTTGTCTCTTGCGTAATACATTAAGCACCTTCCTAAAATTAATCGTTTGATTAACATACTATATTCCAACTAATAAATCACCTTATCTTGGAGTTTAATTTACTGATTATTAAGAAATTAGAATTATTATGAAATCGCCAAACATTACACATGAAGGATATAGACTCATCATAAAAACTCCTAAATAATAGAAGCAGAAGCTACTGCTTCTGCCTCATAGTAAAACACCTTTCAATTCTAATCATATAGAAGAATTACAATATTAGGATCAGCTATGTTTTCCCAGTTGTACCACTTAGAACCAGTATCAACATCAGAAACACTCTTACCGTCAGAAGCTTCTACAGCAAGTTTGATTGCTTGATAGCCCATTGGGGATGGATCCTGACTAACAGAACCA
This sequence comes from uncultured Spirochaetaceae bacterium, assembly GCA_964457975.1. Classification (GTDB taxonomy): domain Bacteria; phylum Spirochaetota; class Spirochaetia; order Sphaerochaetales; family Sphaerochaetaceae; genus Pleomorphochaeta. Next base: position 2,578 of record CAYWGU010000185.1, read on the forward strand.
AAGAACAATTTGTTTGAAATAGCATTTTTCTGGGTTGATCCAGCATCAAAACCTACAACAAAAACATTGCTATATTTACCTGCAAGGTCTGTAGCATCATTTATGGCACAGATTGATTATGTAGAATTCCTTTGAATATCTTCAAATATATTTAACCAGTCATTAAAAAGAGAACATTCTGTACGAATCTTTTCAATACCAATTTTTTCAGCAATTGTTATTCCCATAGTCGTCTTAAGAAACTTATTATTCGTCGACCAGTCATTCAACCGTTTAGAAGGTGCAGTCTGTGGACCGTTATTTATAGCCTCAGGTGAACCACACTTAGAAAGAACCTTCAATATAATATCTTCGCTTATGCCAAGCTGCCTGGAAAGTACCTGAGCGTCACTGAAAAGTAATGCCTCAAACTCATGTACTGCAATATAAGGGATAAATCTTCGTTCCGCTTGTTGATCAGGAAAAAGTGAAACAACAAGACTTTTTGTAGCTTCATTAATCTTCATAGCAATCTGATTTGGAGTATTTTTAGATAAATCCAATTCAAGTCCAGGCCATTCTTTGATTCCATAATAATCGACAAAAGTAGTAACATAGGTATCCTGTCGTTGCTTCAAATGTATTCGTAAATCATTCAGCAAAAGAGAGAAACGGTCATCCTTTCTTTTTATTTTAGATTTGATACTTGGATAGCATGCATCCATATGTTTTATTTCCCATGCATGGTGCAAGAATTCTTTCAATAAAAATCTGCTCTGTCTTACCTTCAACTATGACAAAAACAGTAATGAGTTACTCATAAACAGGCCCTCCAGAAAATACATTTTTAGTCCAAAGTTCACCAACTGAGTAATTTTCTAACCAAACTGAAAAGTTTTCTTCTTTGAGTCTTTGAAATATTGAGGCTCCTTCTTTACGATTCACAACTATTATATCCTCAACACTGAATTGATCAATAAAAGCCGGAGATTGTGTTGCTACAATAACTTGGGTTTGTTTTGCAGCTGCCTGAATCAATTCAGCTAGTACTACTATCGCCGCAGAGTGCATTCCCAACTCAGGTTCATCAATAATTATTATAGGTGGAGGGCTTGGTTGTAACAAAGCAGTTGCTAAACAAATAAAACGTATAGATCCATCTGAAAGATGATAAGGTTGCATTGGAAAATCTGATCCTTTTTGATTCCAACTCAGTTTAACTTTTTCTGCCTCACCAAACTTTAGCACGTCCAATCGAAAGTCATCAAAAAAAGGAATAACCATACGAATTGAATTAACAATTTTTTTATAACAATCAGAAAATTGCTTTTGTCTTTTAAGATTTAAAAGAAACGGTGCAATATTCGCCGCATCGCCTCTAAGGATATCATAATCTTCCACAATTTCTGATCGACGCATAGGCGAAGATGCACTGGTATCATGAAAGTGATACACCATCCATTTGGATATAGAGTTATAAACAAAACCGCCAACCCCATCCCTTTTGTCATTCCATGATTTTTCATCGTGCTCATCAGCCAAACAACTTTCTGCAGAAGGACCACCATAAGAACGCCAATTTGTTTTGCTATATTTCCACTCTTCACTTATCAGAAATCTTTCATCCATTGTAGGAGAAAGTTCAAACTTATAAAAATCTGAGCCATCTGAATTATCAATTAAAGGAGCAAACTCAAACTCCATATTGATCTTTGGGGTAATTTTGGGTCCATTGAAAAGGAAATTATCAGCGCCACCACGTTCAAGAATATATTTACTCAGATTTTTTTGTCGCATTGCCATCAGCAAGCGAAATATCTCGATAAAATTACTCTTTCCTGCTCCATTCGCACCAACAATAACATTAAGATTCCCTAATTCAAATCCTTCAAAATCTTCAATAGATTTGAATCCTTTAACAGTCAATTTATTTAAAGCACCTTTCATTGCATTACCTCCAAACACATTTTGTGTATGATAATTATTCTCTGAATTTTCTCTGTCCTAATAATTATTCTTTCATATTTTTAAATCAGTTCGACAAACAACGCTACGTTTAATTGTTTTTAGAATTGTTCTCCATTTTGTACATCGTATGTTAGCTTATTTTTATTTTAAGGAATCAATATTTTTTAGACACATTGTTGATAAAAGCAATGATGCTTTTAACTAATATCTCATCAACATTCTTCAAAAACATCTAGCACTCTTAAATTTATTAGATTAGGCTGTGTTCGCGTCTAATAGTTGGTGTTTTATTAAAATGGTAATGGTCCACCAA
>CAYWGU010000186.1:0-4818 GCA_964457975.1 uncultured Spirochaetaceae bacterium
AGCCTAACACTAACATAGTGTTCAAACTCAAGATGATTCAAGAAAAAACCAACAATAAGTTATTACAAACAAAAGCTTCATAATTAAGAATAAGAGATTTGATAAAATAGGTTTATATACAATTAATCTAAAAGAACAAGGAGAATATATTATTATTTAAATATCTAAAGCCACTTACAAATTCATAATCCATATTTTTTCAATTTATGGAATATTCTTTTCATTAGATTTAAGACTTTATACTATAATTTGAGATTTAAAATAATATTTAAAGACCAACTAAATACAAGAAAACTGCTGCTTAATCAAAATATTTGATATCCACAACAGTTTTTGTTTTTGAAAGTTAAAGCTATTTAATAATTTTGTTCAGTTTATAATATTATTTTTCCTGTGCTTTCTTTTCGATTTTATTATTCATTCTAACAATCAAGAAAGTAAAGACAACAGCAAAAATTAGAATACTACAACTTATTGGTTGTTTAAAGAAAACGAGCAAATCATTATCATATATAATCATGCTTCGTGTGAAATTGTTCTCAACAATTGGACCTAGAATCAAACCAAGCATCATAGGAATAACAGAAAATCCTAATTTACCTAGGAAGTAACCAGCTGCAGCTAGAGGAACAATTAAGAACATTTCATAAATACTTCCACTATTAGCAAAAGCACCTGCAAAACAGAATAAAGAAATTGCTATTCCTAAAATTTTATAAGGAATTTTAATTACTTTTGAAATTTGTTTTGTGAATATTGTACCTAAAATGAAAAGAAAGATATTACAAATAATTAAACCAATAATAATAGAATAAGTCTCAACAGCTTGTTCTGTAAACAATTTTGGACCCGGTTCCATTCCATGTAGTATAAATGCACCAAGAAGAATTGCAGTAACTCCATCACCAGGAATACCTAATGTTAATAAAGGAATCATTGCAGATCCAACAACAGTGTTATTACTGGATTCGGCAGCTGCAATACCATCTAATGAGCCGTTACCGAACTCCTCAGGATGTTTACTACATCTTCTAGCCTCATTATAACTTACGAACTGTGCAACACCACCACCTGCTCCAGGCATAGCACCAATAATAGTACCAATTGCAGTAGATTTTAGTATTGTCTTCATAATAGATTTTCGCTCTTTAGCATTGATAGGAGGATCTGTAATTGTTTCAGAAAAATCCTCAGCACCACGAAGAGTTTTGTCCTGTTTTTCTTCTACATTCTTTATAATTACCTGAGCTAATGCTATTAAACCAATAAGAGCTGGTAACAATCCAATTCCACCAAAAAGGGCAACAGAATCAAATGTATAACGGAAGGTTCCTGAAAGAGATTCAAGTCCAATACATGATATAAAAATACCAAAGAACGCTGACATTAAGCCTTTGATTATATTATTTCCCGAAACACCAGCAATAACGGTTAACCCGAAGAGTGCTAAAGAAAAATATTCAGGTGATCTGAATTTCATAGCAACAGCAGCTATAGGAGGAGCTGCAACTAATAAAACTACTGCTCCAAGAAAACCACCTACAGAAGAGGAGAATAAACTTGTACTTAAAGCTTTATTTGCTTTTCCAGATTTTGCAAGAGGATATCCATCAAGGGTAGTTGCTAAGGCTGAGTTAGTTCCAGGTGTATTGATCAAAATAGCACTAATAGAACCTCCATAACATCCCCCTACATAAATAGCTAATAAAGAAATAATTGCAGTAATAGTACTCATTCCGTAAGTCATTGGTAATAATAAAATTATTCCCAAAGTAACTGTTAAACCTGGGATACAACCTATAACCATTCCTAAAGTAACACCTGCAATAGAATAAACTAAATTAGTTAATGTAAATAGTTGTGTGAAAACTTGTAATAATACAATAGTTGTCATATTTATTTTACCCCACCAAAACCAGGTAATTGAACATAAAATACACCTGTAAATAAGAAATAAACACCAATAATTAATGCTAATAAACAAACCAATTGCAAAATACTTCTATTCTTATAGAAAACAAACATCGATATAAGGAATAAAACTGCACCTACAATAAATCCAAAGAAATAGATTCCACCAGCAAATACGCAGAAAAAACCAATCGTTAAAACTGCATTTTTCTGCTCTTTCCAGATAAATTCAACTATATTGTCTTTTTTAAAAACCAGACTCTCAATCACTAGTGCTATGCCACCTATAATCATTACAATCTCTGCAATAAAAGGTAAAACCTTTGCACTCTGCAAAAATGTAATATTACCATAAGTGATAACCTGTTTATTTAGTAATGCCAATAAAACTGTTCCAAAAACAATAAATATTGAACCACCAACTAAATTTGTTCTAACTTTCATTTCCCAACTCCTTGTATTGTTCTTAAATCAAAGTAAAAGGGTCTTTTAAAAGACCCTTTATTAAATAGAAATTAGACTAGATTAAGTTTAAAGCTTTAGCTGAGATTGTTGCATTCATTGCAGCTTTCTCAATGTGCTTATCTAAATCAGTTCCGTAAATTTCAAAGATGTTTAGACCAATTTCAGTTGTAAATTCGCTGAATTCAGAATCTGCCCATACTTTTTTGATAAGTGCTTTAACATCAGCTTCATAAGATGCTTTTGCGCCAGTTCTTAAACTAAGCATACCACCACCGGTAATTGCACTTTGAGGATATCCAGCATCAGCTACATTAGGTACTACAATTCCCATTGAATCTTCAAATCCTGTGAAATCAAAGTCCTTGAAACAAACTAAGGCTCTAACTTTACCAGTTTCAAGATACTGTTTACCTACTTGAGGAGTACCTACAAAACAATCAACTTCACCATTTAAAAGAGCTGCCATTTGCTGAGCACCACCCTCATAAGATGCAATAATACTGTCACCACCGGCTTGTTGGATTAATCCACCAAAGCAAAGGTGAGCATCTGCACCAGCTGCACCAGCTGAAAGAATCACTTTTCTAGTTTTAGATTTAGCTACTAAGTCTTCAAGTGTAGCGTAATTAGAATCAGCTCTTACATAAAGAAGATATGATCTATCATCAAAAGTTCCAATTGGATTAAGTTTAGTTAAATCTAACTTAACAGAATTACCCTTAACAATCTTCTGATACCATAGACCATACGATGTTGTTAATAACTCTCTAATATCAGTATTTTTACTTGTGAAATGAATTGCAGCAACAAGTCCGTCGCCTCCAGTTTCCTGAACACATACAATGGGTGCATTAGTATACTTAGAACCAACTTCAGCAAATTTTCTTGCAACTACATCATGTGTACCACCAGCACCATAAGGTATAATAATTTTAACAGTTTCGTCAAAAAAGTTCTCTGTTCCCGATGTTGTATTACTTTCGTTATTACCCTGTGCAAAAACGAATGAAGATACCAATAAAACCATGGTAACTAATGAAATAATTTTTTTCATTTAATTTTCTCCTTTAATTTCTTTCATAAAGAAAGTAAAGCATTGATATTACGAGTTGTCAACCTTTTTTTGCAAAAAAAAGAACTTAATCATAATATTAAGCATAATGGATAACAAAAAGTTTGTACAATTCATGTTTTACACATATAATGTAGTTCATGAATAAAATAATTGAATTTGATAAATTATCTGACGGTACTCAAATTAAGAAGGTCATATTGAGTAATAAAAAGTATAAAGCAGAGTGCATTAGCCTTGGTGCAACACTAACTAGCTTCCAAATTAAAGATGATAAAAATAAAACCATTGATGTTGTATTAGGATTTAATCAATCTCAACAATATATTGATGATCCAACTCATTTTGGTATGACAATAGGAAGATTTGCAAACCGTATAGCCAACGGTCGATTTGTTTTAGATGATAAAATATACAATATTGATAAAAACAATAATGGAAATTCACTGCATAGTGGTAGAGCCTGTATTTGCTGGCACAACTGGACAACCTTGCTTTTTACTCATAACGGAAACCCAGGAGTAAAATTTGAAACCATCTCTATGGGAGGCGAAGATGATTGGCCAGGCACACTAAAAATAACAAGCTCTTATGAATTAACAGAAGATGGAAAATTAATATTAATACATAAAGCAAATACGAACTTCCCTACCTATGTAAATCTTACAAACCATAGTTACTTTAATCTTTCAGGTAATTGCCAAAATGATGTACTTGATTATAATTTTATCTGCGATGCAATTAATTATGTTGAAGTTGATGAATTTGGTATTCCCTCAGGTAGACTACTTGAAACTATTAATACCCCTTTTGATTTTAAAACATCTCATATAATTGGAGAAAGGTTAAGTAAAATTAACGGCTATGATCACTGCCTTGTTTTCCCCGAATATGATAAATCATTGAAACAAAGAGCAACTTTACTATCAGAAAATGATAATCTTAAACTGGAAGTATCAACAACTCTGCCTGCAATGCAAATATACACTTCTAATAATCTAAAAAATTCCACAATAAATAAATGTGGCAAAAACTGTATTCCTTATGGGGCAATTTGCCTTGAAACACAATATTTTCCTGATAGCCCCAATCATAATAATTTTCCATCTACTAGATTAAATGCCGAGGAAGAATATTGTGAAAAAACAGTTTATCAGTTAAAAAATATAAAATAATATTTTAATATAGTATAACGCTATCCATTTTCTACTACAAAATATAAGTAAAGGTAGTATTTAGTTTTAATTTTACTTTCTTTATGAAAAAAACTAAAAAAATCCTTTACATATATAGAAAACTGTTATATATTATTTTCAGTAAGTAAGTAATGGAGGTAAACATGCCACTTTCAGAAAAACAAATTGAGAATC
>CAYWGU010000187.1:0-4784 GCA_964457975.1 uncultured Spirochaetaceae bacterium
CAAAAGTATTGAATTTCCAGAAGAACTTAGACCATTGAATTGGAAAAAAACTGAATACAAGGTTGTACAGTCAATAAACTTAGAAGATGCAAATATTACATTCTAAAACTAATTATTAGATAGCTATTTATAGGTTCTATCCACCAACCTCTCAACTAGCCCCTTTTTTTTTACATATAATTCAGGTTTTTTGGTTTTTGATTGCCCTAATAGATCTTCCCAATTAGGAATTTCTTCAGAGTGTTGGTGAATATCTAACAGAGCATTAGTTGATTCCATTATTCTCTCAGCTCCTGTTTCATCATCTATTGTAATTGTAGTATCAAGGTTCAATGTAACTTTATTATTTGATGAACTAGTTCTACGGCTGGAGGTTTTATGATTTGATTGGCCATTAAGTTTAGTTCTAGAATACAATCCACTTCCAGTCTTTCCAACATTAGAATAAACTCCACTTGGACCAAAAGATATCTTTGCACCCTGTGGACCTAATGAAACACCTAGTTCTCGTTTTGATATATTGAGTCTTACTCCTTTAGTAATCCTTACAGATCTGTGAAATCTAACTCCCATTTTAAGTCCTCCAAATATACAGGTAGATTAATCTAGTATTATTCATATTTTATGTTACTTTAAATATATTAGCACTTTTAACTGTTATCTTTCTATCATGTTTGAAATATTATTATTGGTAAAACAACTTTATTGTATCAGAGAGAACAACATTTATTAACAATAAAAAGCTATCCCATTATTTAAAAAGGATAGCTTTTGAATTCTTTATAAATCACATATTTATAAAATATTTATTTTCTCATCTTCTTAACAATTACTTCTGCTGCCTTTATTAGAGGATAACCTGCAGGAGAGCCTGTAAGTAGTGGTTGAGTTCCAATTTGCATTGTTAATAAAGCTTTTACAGTTACTCTATTCTGAATTAGGAAACCAATTGCATTGGTAAGTTCTCCAGTACTATAGCCACCGTAAACTTCGCCACCTAAAATCATACCACAATCAGTAGCTACAATTAATTTGACAGTTTGAATATGAGTATTACTCATATTACCAGGATGTGTATCAATACCTGTAAAAGTACCGCTTACAATTGCAAAATTTTCTTGAATTGCTTTTGTTTCAGTAATTCCAGCAGTACCAAATGCATGATCTCCAATTGCTGTTGCATATATTGCTATTGTTCCTGTGAAAGGTTTACAAGGACTTAGTGTGTATAGATTCATTCCTGCAGTACGAGCTTCAGCACATGCTGTTGAAGCAAGCATTGTTCTATCTATTTTACGTGTTATGAAATCTCTTTTTTCTGCACAATCCCCAACTGCTATAATATCAGTTGAACAAGGTAGAACTCTCATGTATTCACAAGTTTTGATAAATCCAAATTGATTTAATTCAATGCCAGCTTTTGCTGCTATTTCTGTATTTGGAGCATAACCCATTGATAAAATAACTGCATCTGCTTCAAGCTCTTCTCCTGTAGATAAAACTACTTTAGAAACTTTTCCATTAGCTCCTTTTATTTCGGAAACACCTTTTCCTGTAATTAAATTTAATCCACGTTCTCTTAGATGTCCTTCTGCTATTTTACCAAAATCTTCATCAAAGGCTCTGCTTAAGATTGTTTTTTCTATTTCAACTAGAGTTACTTCGTAATCTTTTTTATTTAGTTCATCAGATACTTCTACTCCTATAAATCCTGCTCCAATTACAATGATTTTTTTAGCTGTTGATAACTTTGCAATCATATCATCTAAATATGTTTTATCTTTTGGAATTGAGAATACATTTTCAAGTTCTGCACCTTTTAACCATTTAGGTAGAGTAGGTTGTGAACCAAGTGCTAGAATTAACTTAGTGTAATGAAAGATTTCTCCACTAACTGTTTTACAAGAATGTCCTTCTACATCAATGTCAGTAATTTCATCAATTACTATTTCAATACCGACACTAGTTAAAGGTTTATCTGGAAGAATATTTTTACTACTATCGCTAAGGGAACCAAAAATATATGGTATACCACATGGAATTAGTACTTGTTTTTCTTTACGAATCAACACTATTTCTTTTTCAGGATAGGTCGATTTTGTTGTTATTGCAGCTTGCAATCCTGAAGCTCCTCCACCAACTACTACTACGTCTACTGTTCTCATTACTTTTTCTCCTTTTATTGAAATTACTTGAATTAGGGGTTATCAATATTATAACTTTTTATCTTTTATTAAGCCTTCACGACATAATGGACAATCATCTTTGTTAGTGGGAGGACACTGAGCTAAACTACCTCTTTTTGTTTCACTCATTTCAAGAAGTTCAATTGATACTTTTTTTAATATCTCCTGATTAACTTGATAATGCTTGAAATAACCTCTTTTTTCACCACTTATTAAACCTGCTTCTTTTAAGATCTTAAGATGCTGAGAAACAGCTGCTTCAGAAATGTTTAATTTTAAGGCTAATCCTCCTACACAATACTCACGGTTTAATAATTCTTTTATTATTGTATATCGATTGGAATCTGATAGAGAATTCATTATTTTAATCATTTCTAAAATATGCGACACCTCATTTAATTAAGTATTTACTTAATTAGACTATCATAAGATTTTCAATCATGCAAGAAAAATAATTAAAAATTAAATTTGTTCTATTAATGGCTATTAATGAAATATTGGCTATAGGTTTTGCTTTAATACATTAAATTGTATTTTGGTAATAACACCTATTGTGGTAAAAAGTACTGTTATTAAACGGATAATGAAAAGCACAGAACTTTTTTAATATTATATTATTGGAAAAAAATTAAATTTAGCAGGTCTAAATGTGTTACTTTTAATGGGATTCACTGCTGTCTTTCTTGTTTCATTGGAACTAGTGATATAGAATCAAATTCTAACTCAGAAACTCTGGTATGAACTTATCCAATCGTCGATACCAATCAAGGATTTACCTATGGTAATAGTGAATTAATTACTCCTCCATCAAAAGGTGAAGCTTTCTATGGTCAAGATGCTCAGTATACAGGTAATATGCCTAGTTAAACAGACTCTGGTGATGGAGTAATCGCTGATAATGTTACAGGATTAATGTGGACACAGGATGTATCAAGCTATGGTATGCCTTGGTCTGATGCTTCAAGTTATTGTGAATTTCTTACGACTGGCGGCTATAGTGACTGGAGGTTACCTTCGGTAAAAGAATTGTGGTCTATTGGAGATTTTTCTCAGGGTTGGCCATAGCTTGATACTGACTATTTCTATCTTGTAGGTGATGGTTCAGATCAACGTCAACAACATTCCTGGTCTAGTAATCTATATTTAGTTGAAAGTGAATATTAAAACGATCAGGTAAAAGGTGATCCTGCATTTATAGTTAATGACTGGACAGGACATATTAAAGCTATGACAGGAAGCAGATTTGTACGTGCAGTTCGTGGTAATACATCATATGGTATAAATAATTTTGTTGTAAACGGTGATGAAACAGTTACTGATTTAGCTACAGGTTTAATGTGGTCACAAAATGATAATGGTGTCGCAATTAACTGGGAATCAGCACCATCGTATGCAGAAGAGTCTACTCTTGCAGGATACGATGATTGGCGCCTTCCTAATGCCAAAGAATTACAGAGTATTGCTGATTATTCAGGTGTTTTCCCTTCAATTGATTCCTCTGTTTTCAATCTAACAGAACTTACTAATGTGAAGGGGCAAATTAATTATCCATTTTACTGGTCTAGTACATCTAATTCATATATTGAGGCATTTCACCAAGAGGCCAAAGATGTAGACTCTACCTCAACATTAGATAACTTACCTGGTTACACTTATGCTTGGATTCTAGCAACAGGATATTGTACGGATGAGGACGGTTATGATCTTCATGGTTCAGTTGTATTTATTTTTGATACTAAATCAGAAGATGTTGCAATAAGAGAGGGACAAGAAGGTTTTTACCACTATGTTCGTTTGGTCCGTGGTGGAGATGTTGTTGTATTTGAATAAGGAGATACTAGCATAGGTAAACAAGGTGATGGACCAATGCCAGATTTTGTTGCTGCAGCAAATACTCTTGGCATTACTGAAGAAGAACTTATTAATGCTTTAGGTGATATTCATGGAGTACCAGATTTTGCTACTTCAGCTAAAACTCTTAGAATCACAGAAGAGGAACTTGTTGAAGCAATGGGAGTTTCAGAACCTATGGAAAAAGCTAATAATGGTTCTATGGGTAATAAACCTAATAATATGAGTGCTGATGCAGGAGCCCAACAAGGAAGAGCACCACAGGGTAACATAGACTTAGCAGCAGCCGTAATAAAGCTTGGTATTACTGAAGAAGTATTAATGAATGCAATTGGTAAACCAGGACAGGGAACACCAGATTTCGCTTCTGCAGCTAAAGTTCTTGGAACAACTGAAGCAGAACTTCTTGAAGCATGGGTATTTTCAGAACAGAATATGCCTCATAGATAATAGTAGTACATACTATTAATAAGTAAATTAAACAGTTATCAACTGTAAATGTAATATAAAAAACATAGCCTCTTACATTGTAGGGAGCTATGTTTTGCTTAAAATAATTTATTATTTTTTTTGATTGAGTGTTATTGCTAATTAATTCTGCCATTTAGTTGGTTTGAATATTGTCAAAATAACGGTACTTGACTGGATCAACAGAGAATTATTGCCTGTGGTTTGCACATAATTCTCTGATTGGCCTGTACAATCAAATAAACGTGTTTTTGCCTGGTTTCTCATTAATTATGGGTG
>CAYWGU010000188.1:0-4716 GCA_964457975.1 uncultured Spirochaetaceae bacterium
AAAGAGTTAGGATATGGTTCTTTACCTACTGAATTTTCAGAAAACTGCTTAATGAATATTTCAATTAATTCAATTCCTTTCACTTCGCCCATATCTGCCTGTAACAGATAGTCCATATAGTTTAAGTTATAGGCCCATAGTTTCCCTTTTTGGTTAAAATTCCAATCAATATTATCATTATTGAACTGTTGAGATTTATTAAGAAAAGTGAATTGTTGATTAGTAAAACTAATTTGTTTATTAATCCAATTTGAAAAATTTAATAATCTATCATTTATACTTTCGCTACTAGGTGTTGGTAATCCATTTAGAAACCAAATCTTACTACGTATCCGATACCAAAGTTGATACCGGACTTGAATTGGTTTTAGATGTTTTAGTGTATGGAAATATCGGAGAATATTCACTTAATAATTATTCAATTATAAGGACATATCATTGTCCATATTTTACTGAAGACCTAGCCAGAATACCTGAAATACTTTCATCTTCATTTGGAAATCCAGTAATAATAGCATGAGCAATGTTTATATTTTTAACAGGATCGTAAATACAATTCAATCCAAGTTTATAGGCTAAATCTGAAAAGAAAGAAAATAAAACAAATCTTTCTGAATCATCAATCGCTTTTTCATAAGTAGTCAGTCTTTCAATATCCACAGATAATTTTCCATCATCTTTAGGTCGAGGAACAAAAGACCTGGAAGTAGGACGTCCGGTTTTTCTGTCAATATACCTTTTGTCGGAACGATAAACCCTTCTTAATAGGGTTTCTCCTAGATCAAGTTTATCACCTTTAGTCATTGGTCATTAACCATTCCATTAATTCAATCAGTAAGTCTTTTTTATAATTAGACTGACTAATAAAATTGTTATTGTTAAAAAGAACGTATTTATCATTCTCAGGATAAAAAATGAATTCCGTTTCTTTGTGGTTATTCTTTAATTGAACCATTACTTCACCATTTGGCCCTGGTGATGTTAAATAAACATCCTTGTCGAAACCATCAACTTCTTTTATAAAACTAATTGCTTTATCAATAGACAATTCATCAACAGGTATAGCATCATAACTATCCCAGTTTTCCTTTAGATTACGAAAACTCTTAACATTTTGAAGTTCAGCTTTATTAACGAACGAAATTGGCTCCGCAGATTTAATAGTAATAGCATTTGCGAAATTAAAATATGTAACCATTTCAATATTTTGAAATGATTTATTGGTTATATGCTTACTTGCAAAAAAAGGTGCTTCAACTTTATTTCTCTTCAATAAATCCGGCATAGAATTTTTCTTTTGTAACTTCTTTAAAATGATTACTGGCAACTTTGTGGGCTTTCTCCACCCATTGCAAAATGCCACTTGCTATAAACGACTGCTTTGATAAAACATTGCACTGCCAAATAATAGACGGTAAATTTTTAGGGCTTAGTCCATTAGAAATTAATATGTTAAGACTCCCTGTCCCTGCAATATCAAACGTTTCATTTATGTTAACATTAATCAAGTCTCCGTTTTGTCTAAAAAGGTTATTCAGATTAAGGTTAAAGTTTTCATTGATAAACTCAAGATATCCTTTATCTTTTATTTCCACAGCATCAATATACTTTAAACTCACAGCAATGAACTTTATCTCTTTTTTATATGATTTCAATAAAATATCAACTGCATTCTGTATCAATTTCTTAAAATCAGTCCATCTATAATTTTTTTCAACTTCATTAACAACCAATATACCCGGACCTATTTGAACAACCGGCCATTCGTTTTCGCCCTTCCAAAATTGATGAACGGCTTTTGGGTAAATCTTAAAAGGGACTGTTTCTGCTATTGTTCTCTTATTATATGGGAACTCTTTTCCCATTCGTTCTGCAAAAATACCCTGAGCAAATTGAAAATCTATGTCAATCGGCATTCCATATTCATCGGAATCCATTTCCCAAAGTAATTCAAAAATAACTTCTTGTAATGGGGCATTTGGTAATTTTTCTATATGTTGATCTTTACCCATCTTTTGCTAAAAATACAAATTTAATAAAAATTTAAGGTGTTGATTATACTTTGGTATTGCTTTTAACAAATTTTAGCAATTTTGAATTTGGATATTTCACTATTTTAGGTGCCTCTGGCTGAAAGAAATTTCACCGGAACAAGGGTTTCTCTTAGGAGATTTCTCCATGCAAAACCTTCACACTGTTACGGTTTTTTAGTCGAAATGACAGCGTTATTTTGAGGTTAAGGGTTTTGTTGCTATCAAACTAAACCTCTACCCACCTACCTTCTTTTAACGACTGGATAGCAGCAAAACTTGCCTTTGTAGTATTAATAATTTCGTCAAATGGAATTAGTGGTTCACCTCCTTGCTGAATTCTTTCAACCAAATAATTAAACTGGTTTGCATGCCCTTTATCCTGTGATGTGGATTTTGATTTAAAGCCTTTGAAACCGTAGCCTTTTAGTTTACGCCAGTTATCCATAATCAAAACACGTTGCTGTGAGAATACTTCCATGCGTTCTTTTGAATAAGATTTGCTACCATTTGCAAAATAATTTATCACAGCGTTGGTTCCATTCTCATATTTTAACAAGATGCTTGCATTATCAGTATTTTCTTCCGGTTGTTTGCCAAGTGCGTTCATACAAACTGCTATTACTCTACTTCCTGAAAGATATGTACATAAATCAATGAAATGACAGGCTTCACCAATTATTCTACCACCACCTACTTCTATATCGTGTACCCATACTTCAGGTGGAATATAACCAGCATTCATAGTGGCAATTATGTTCATTGGGGCATCATTATCACCGAGCAACGACTTCATTTTCTGCGCAAGTGGTGCAAAACGGCGGTTGAAACCGACTGAAATAGTCGGGAGTCGGGAGTCGGGAGTCGGGAGTTGTTGTGCTTTGATTATTTCGTTTAATTGTTCACTATTAAGAGCAAGCGGTTTTTCAACGAATACATTTTTTCCGGCTTTGAGGGCTTCGAGAACGAGGGGAGCATGTGCGTTATGACGGGTAATAACCATTACGGTATCTACATCCTTATCATTAAATATCATTTGCTGGTCAGATGTGGCGTTTGCAATATTAAATCGTTTGGCAAGACTTTTGGACAATAATCCATCCAAATCCGCAATGTATTTTAGATGTGCATTTGTTTTTGATAAACGTGGCAATAAAGTTGAAGAAGTGAAATTCCCTGCACCAATTATTCCAATTACACCTTTTTGTCCTTGAAATGAGTTTGAATTAAGTGTAACAGTCTGCTCTTGTTTTGCTTCATTATTGTAAATAATTATGGAAGCAATAGATCCTGACTTACGCATATCGCCATATATCTCCTGATAATTATCCAGTTTAACCCTCTCTGTGATTAGAGGATTCACATCCAGTTGTCCTTTTGAAATGGCATTAAGTACTGCTTCAAAATTTCGTTTTTCTGTCCAACGCACAAAACCTATGGGATAGTCCTGTCCTTTTTGCTCATAATTATCATCATATCTACCCGGGCCATATGATGAAGATACCTGAAAAGTGAGTTCCTTCTTGAAAAAATCATCTCTTCGTATGTTCAAGCCAATAACACCTACAAGAGTAATGCGCCCTCGTTTACGAGACATCTCTGCTGCCTGGTGTATTATGTCATCGCTTTTATTAGACGCGGTAATGATTACTCCATCGACTCCTATTTCGTTGGTGAATTCCATAGCATAATTAACCGAATCTGTACCATTTGAAAGGTTAATGGCGATAATTCCTTTTTCTTGTGCGAGTTTAACTTTTTGTTCATCAAAATCAAATCCTATTACCTTACAACCATTTGCTTTAAGCAACTCTGCTGTTACCAATCCTATTAAGCCCAATCCAATAACAACTATGGTTTCGCCAAAAGTTGGATTGGTTAGACGTATTCCCTGCAAAGCAATTGCACCTATTACCGTAAAGGCGGCTTCATCATCTGTAACACCCTCGGGTACTTTGGTAACAAGGTTTTTTGGGACACAAACGAACTCTGCATGAGCGCCATTGGAAGCCACTTTATCTCCAACTTTAAACTCTGTAACACCTTTGCCTAGTTCAACAACTTCGCCAACGTTACAATAACCCAAAGGCAATGGCTGATTAAGTTTATTTACAACTGATTTGTAAGTAGGTTTTAAGCCATCGCTTTTAACCTTATCCAACACCATTTTAACCTTATCGGGTTGTTGTTTGGCCTTATCTAAATAACTTGCCTTTCCAAACTCAACCAGCATCCGCTCAGTACCAAGCGAAACTAATGTTCTAATGGTTTTAATTAACACTTGGCCCGGTCTTACTTTTGGTACCGGAACTTTTTCTAGTATTGTATTACCTTTTTTAAGGTCTTGTATGATTTGTTTCATAGTTCTATTTTTATTTTACCATTCGATTAACACTTCAACCTCACCTTCACTATTTTAATTTTCCTCAAATTTTGTTTTCACGCAGCTTGCGCAGCAGGTTACACTAATTAATTCAACACAACGGGTAAAATTATTTTTTACACAACAAACGCGGCCAATTATTTAAGGTTGGTTCTTTTGACGGACTCGTCGTGAAATCTACTTTTCGCGTTCGTTGCGTGAAATTTTCTTCCAAATTCCACCAGCATGGGTTCTGTCCCCAATGACACCAGACTACGGGTGGTTTTTATCAAAGCCAGACCTGATTTTGTCGGAGGTGTCGAA
>CAYWGU010000189.1:0-4709 GCA_964457975.1 uncultured Spirochaetaceae bacterium
TTTTAAAATATATATGGTATTTATAATTAAACATCGGGAGGCTATAATGTTTAAACGTTAATTTCCCAAAATCCGGTCAGTGGCTTTCTAACTAGTAAGAATATATTTTTTATTTTTAATAGTTCTTAGCTACTATTTTTTACTTTATTTTTACTACCTTTTGGTCTACCAGGTTTCTTCTTTGTTAGGGTAGAATCTAAAGCTATTTCTTTCTTTTGATTCTTGTTTTTACTACCTTTTGGTCTACCAGGTTTCTTCTTTGTTAGGGTAGAATCTAAAGCTATTTCTTTCTTTTGATTCTTGTTTTTACTACCTTTTGGTCTACCAGGTTTCTTTTTGGGTTGAGTAGAATCTAAAGCTATTACTTTCTTTTGGTTCTTGTTTTTACTACCTTTCGGTCTTCCAGGTTTTCTCTTTGGTTGAGTAGAATCTTTTACCTTTTTAGTTCTAGGATTACCTCTCTTTCTTTTTTCTGGATGCTTAGGTTTTACTCTTACTTGACTAATGGTTGGATCTGTAGCTCTAGCATTTACATCTGTTGCTATTATATCAAAATCTTCTGTTGCTATCCCAAAGAGATTTAAGATTTTTTTTGCTTTTGCACTTTCATTATGTATTGCTAGATAATTATCATTCTTATCTAATAACATTTCTATTGAACTTATTGTTTGTATTAATGGTGTTGTATTATATTTAACACTTATGCAAGCCTTACTTATTTCATTTCTGATTATTGCACTAATAAAGCCTATGAAGAATTTATTTCTAATAGATTCTGTTGTATGTGTTCTACTAACATAATTACCTAGTTGTGTTTTAATCATATTGAATTGTGTTTCAGAACTATCTCTTAAATGATAAATATCATTTACTTTTGAAGCTCCTAAGTTAAGGGAAGAAGCAATACTAGCTAGCCCTTTAGAGTGTCTACACTTTGTTAACTGATCGTTATCAAACTCTACTGTTTTGTTAGTGTAATCTATAATAAAACAATCAGTAAATTGTTTTGGTATTATAGTCTCTTTCCCATTTACTAAATTAGCTTCAATTTCTACTTTCATATCAAATAGCTTGGTAAATAGAGTTTTAGTTCTAGATAATGCATTAAAACTATCATAATAAAGATTTATAAATGCCTTTTCTTTACTATTAGCAAAGATTTGTTGCTCTTCAGTATGTCCACATAGTAAATCACCATTTAAAACATATTTCCCTTCCCATTGGATGTCAGTTCCATATTTTTCAACCATTTCCTTATTTCCTAGGCTGTTTGATTTTAACATAATGATATATTGATAATCTAATTCTTTTAATAATTCTAATACACTACTAGTAGCAAAGCCTCTATCAAGTATAAATCCTTCTACTCCAATATTATGATTATCAAGCATGTTGATAATCTTCATAAAAGCTTTACAATCTACAGTATTCCCCTCATATTCAATATAAGTAATAGGCATACCATCTTCTGCATTAACAGCATACATATAACTAACAACAGGATTATTATTATTTGATTTAGCATGTCCTATTTTAGCTATCTTACATTTCTTTGCATTGCAATCATTATTAGAACCATCAATACTAATCCAAACTTTCTTAACACCTCTTTCACTACATTTATCCATCCATATATTTCTAAAGTTCATAGTTTGATTTTCATTAATATCATTCTTTAATACATCAGAGATCTTTGTACCTGAAAAAGCCTTTTTAGAAAAACAAACTTGTTTTTCCATAGCGTCTTGGAAATTTAAAGCTACATTAGATTTATTTTGAATTGAATACATAGAGAAATCCATAATGAAATTAGCATAATATTCTCCAATAGCATCAACTAACAAAGGATAAAGGAAGTTCCGATAACCAATACCTAAAGTTAAAGCATACATACCAGAATTAATAACATGATGCTTAACTTTAGTTCCATAATATTCTTCCCATAAAGCTGGAAATCTAAATTTGAAATTATCATTAGGGTACATGTTAAACTTACCACTAGCACGACCAATAATAATCCTTTTATTTTTATCAAAAGGTAAATTAGGATTAGCTAAAATATAGACTCTGCCATCTGTCTTACCAACGTAAGAATTGGTAGGTCTTGGAATTTCATGTAACTCCCAATAAATCCTCATAAAAACACCTCTCTTTAACCTGACCGACTTGTAGTTTTAAGAGTAATATATTTTGCAATAAATGTCAATAATATTTTTAAGTAATTTATAAAATATAATTCTTTACATGATATAAAAATATCCTACAGTTAAAAACCATAAGATATTAATATTTTTTATTGCTTCGTTTATTTTTACTGACCGGTAAGTGGAAAATTTACGTTTAAAAATAAAACTTTCAAATTTACTATTATTATGGTAATGATTTCGCTTCTTTTCATGGGATGTGATACTAATTTACATGAAAACACAGGGGATTTAACAATCCAATTGGGCTCTTCAATTTCTAAATCTTCAATTAACCCTGACATAAACATGGATGTCCACCATTACACCATTGATGGTGTCGGACCAGAGACTAGGACGTTCGACCAAATTACAACCGACCAAGAGTTATATACCATTACCGGTTTATATAAAGGTTCATGGACTATTACTATAGTTGGTTATAATGAAGATGGTATAGCCATAGGACAAGGAACCATGACTGCAACAATTATTGCTAATCATAACACACCTGTGACCGTAGCAGTTACAGAATATATTGTTACTAACGGAACATTCTTATTCGAATTGAGTTGGCCATCAGATATAGGTGACCCACAGTTTACAGTTACACTAGAAAAATCAACTGATCTTGGAACTATTGTTGATATTTCTGATGATTTTATAATTGATGGTAATACAGCAACCCACGAACAAGAGATTATCCCAGGATCTTACATAATGATAATTGAATTATTTGATGGAGATAAGGGAAACCCAGTTAATAGAATTTTTGGTAGAACTTATGCTGTTAGAATTGTTCAAAATAATATAACGGAAGGTGAACTTATAACAAATTCAGGCGATTGGGGTATATCAGGAAATATGGATATCACTTTAGAGAATAATATTGGCCCACAACTTGAGGTATCTATTTCACCAACCGATGTTGCAGTAGGAAATGGTATTCCAACGTCTTTTTTAGCAAGTCCCGATATTGAAGGTACTTATACTTATTCATGGTATGTAGATGGAATAGAACAAACTGAAACATCTGATACATATACTACCAAAGCTTCAGAGGTTACCGATGCTACATCAGAAGGAAAATACAATATTGATGTAATAGCTTGTAGTGATTCTTCTATATTCGCCTCATCCTCTGCAGCTTTATTTGTAGGCATAGCAGATACAAGAGCACCAGCAGAAGTTACAGATTTATATGCAACAGGAGATATAGATTCAGTAAATTTATCATGGACAAATCCAGTAAACGATGACTTTGACCATGTAGAAATTATAATAACACCTGTAGATTTATCTGCTCCTTCCTATAGTGAGGACACCATTGATAAAACCGTTAAGGATTCGACCATAATTGGTTTAGATAGTGATAAAGAATATTCCTTTGTTGTAAAATCAGTAGATGTATCAGATAACGCAAGTGCAGGTTGTGAAGAAGTATTAGCTTTACCTAGAGTAGGAGCTAATCCTCCAAGTTGGATTCATGGAACTTGGACAGGTAATGGTTTTGATTATGAAGAAGGTTCAGAAGATACACCATTTACCGTTGTTTGTGAATTTGATCAGGACACATGTAGAGCAACAAAGACTCCAGACGGCGGTGATGCAGAAGTACTAGATTTGGACCCTACTAATTACTCTTCATACGATATTGCTAGTGTTTCCACTACAACAACTGAAGATGTATTTATATTAACTATAAATTTTAATGATGAGAGCTCTCAGACAACTATTTTTGAAAGGACTTCAGAAACAACTTTAGACAGTCAGGATTTTGATACATTTGACAATGTAACAAGTAGCAGTTCATTGATAAAGAATTAATCTGATTAGGTACAAAACCTAACTAGAACTAATTAGCTTGTTGGAACAGTGGATAGCAATATTAAGAAATTCATGAATCTTATAATATTAGCTACATAACCACCAATGTTAATATAGTAATAAAATATTATTAGACAGTAAAAAGGATTATGTAGCTAGGTGTTTATCAGTAAGTGTTATTTCCAATGTTACGTATGCATCTACCGATTCAACATATACAGTAATTACAAGTTATGCTGGTAAAAATAAGGATAAAATACTATTTACAAAAAACTTGATGAAACTATAACTACTTCTCCTATATTTGAGGAGAATGCAGATACAACTGATGTAAATTTAATTAAAAAATAGGATAAAATTAAATTTATTAAAGTTTAAGCTAAAAGCTAGGTACTAAATCATGGTACCTAGCTTTTCAATTTCACCTGTTTGATATTTAAAAATAGCACATATAACCAAAGCCTTAATTTAAACAAATATTTTAAAGATTTTAGAATCAGGTTCTATCCCTAAATATAAATCAGAGAACTCAAAAAATCCTGAGTTTTTGTTATTTGGTCTTCTTAAATAACCGGTAAACATAAATATCCACAAAGAAAAAGGTTCTTTACAAGAAATCCACATTTTAAAACATTTTTCACAAACTCTCTCTATCGATTAAATTTGTCTTCAATACAATGTGACTTTCTTCATATGAAA
>CAYWGU010000190.1:0-1549 GCA_964457975.1 uncultured Spirochaetaceae bacterium
AGTATCGCTTGATGCATAATAAATATAAACCATACCCTCATCTTCAATGATTCCATTTGTGAAGACTACATTTGATACATCACCAATTCGTTCATCACCTTTTGGAGCAATAAAGTAACCACTTGGTTCTGCTATCACCTTGGTTGGATCTTTTAAATCAGTTGCAAATACATAAATTACATACCTAAGTCCTGCGGCGGTATTTCTTACACCATGTGCAATATGAATCCATCCTCTATCAGTTTTGATAGGTGGAGCACCTGCACCATTTTTTGCTTCAGTTATGGTATGATACTTTCTAAGAGAGGTCATCGTTTCCTCATTTATAACTGCATGGGTTATATCATCACATAGTCCAAAACCTATACCAGAGCCAGAACCTGTTTCAATGAAGCTATCCATTGGACGTGTGTAGAACGCGTACTTACCATCTATTAACTCACCATGAAGTACAACATTTCTCTGTTGAGGAGAATTAAGGGTTACAAGATTGGGTAGTCTTTGCCAATGCTCCATATCCTTTGTTCTAACAATACCTGCAACGGCCTTTGCAGAGGATAAATCGGTTGAACTGTTATCCTTGCTTTCACTGCAGAATACACCATAGATGTAACCATCTTCATGCTTTGTAAGTCTCATATCATAGACGTTGGTTTCATTCGTATCAGTATCTTCTAGAAGAATTGGTCTGTCATCAAATTTAAAACCATCAATTGGAGAAGTCGATCTTGCAATTGCAAAGAAACTCTTTCTATCCCAACCTTCAACACGTGCTACAAGGCAATACTTACCATCAAACTTTATTGCTCCGCTATTCATGACGGCATTGATACCAAGTCTTTGTTCAAACAGAGGATTTGTCTCTGAATCAAGATCATACTTCCAAATAACAGGTGCATGCTCTGCTGTTAACACAGGATATTTATATCGATTATATAGGCCTGTGTATTCATCAGTTTTAATGTTCAATCTATTTACAATAATATCAAGTTTTTCTTGAAGCTCATAATATTTTTTATTTATCATCTTTAAGTCTCCTCATCATTTCAAAGCACATCCTTCCATTGTGATATGGACATTTCCAGGGTTCAACCAGGTCTTTGTGACTTGTTGGTTCACATTCCTTGTCTAGATCCCAATACCACTCGCCGCCATCTCTTTTATCTATAATATAGCGGTTTATAAATTCAAATACTCCCTCTGATGCAGCAGCAGCACCTTCAAAGTTCCATCGCTGATGAGCATTGTAAAAACCTATCACAGCTTCACTTTGAACCCACCATACATAGGTTTCATCAGTAACTCCGTTTTCACATTCATTGAATAGCCCACCTTTTTCAGTTACAGCCTTATTTAAAATCTCTAGGGAAAGCTGCTTCAATATTGGATCTATTTTCTTGGTGGTCGCAGCATCATTTATCAAATCGAGTGACCAACCTATTAGCCAGGAGGTCTCAATGTCATGTCCAAAGGAGTGAAGATCTAGCAATGAGTTATAATCCTTATCAAAAAAAACTTCCTGTCTCTTCTTTTCTTTGTTGTAAACATG
>CAYWGU010000190.1:1649-4667 GCA_964457975.1 uncultured Spirochaetaceae bacterium
CTCAAGAATGCAGTTTGAGAAAAACCACAGAACTCTGGAGTTCAATATGCAGCCTTTTTCAGAATTCATGATTAAGGTATGTTCGAAGTCAACACGACCAAAGACACTTCCAAATTCATCATCATATGCTTTAAGCCAGAAAGGAAGAATTCTATTCTCCACTTCTTTTTTAAAATCTAGAGCTTTCATTTTTATCTTTTCCCTATTTCAGTTTCTGCTTCACCCACTTTTGAGTTGTCCTTGATGAAATCAATAATCTCGTCCACTGTTGTGAATGCCAGAGCCAAGTTTGTATCTGCTGCACCATAATAAAGTGCAATTCGACCAGTTTCACTGTCGCATAATGATGCGCAGGGGAAGGCAACATTTGGGACAAATCCTGTTGTTTCATATTGCTCTTCAGGAGTCAAAATGAACTTCTCGGATCTGAATTTGACAATGCTAGGATTGTCAATATCAAGAATTGCTCCACCAATTGAATACACAAAACCATTGCAAGTGTTTGTTACACCATGATAGAACAGAAGCCAACCTTCACTAGTTTCTATTGGAGATGCTCCAGCTCCTATTTTTAACCCTTCCCACCATGCGGAGGTTTTTCCCATAACATGTCTGTGTCTGCCCCAGAACTCCATGTCTCTTGATTGTGAGATGAATATATCACCAAATGGAGTGTGACCACTGTCACTTGGACGGGATAGCATTGTGAACAACCCGTTTATTTTTCTTGGAAATAGAACTGCATTCCTGTTAAAGGGTAAAAAGGGATTTTCAATTCGAGTGTATGTTTTAAAGTCGGTTGTTTTAGCAATGCCGATTGAAGCACCATAGAAGTCCTGACACCATATTATGTAGTAGATGTCCTCAACCTTAACAAGACGAGGATCATATGCATACTTTGGCATAAATGGATTTCCCTCTTCATCTATAAATTTGACTCTCTCTTCTTCAATTTCCCATTTGATTCCATCCTTGCTGTGTCCAATATAGATGTGTGGGATATTGTTTGTTTCTTCTCCTCTAAGAGCTGCAATGAACTCTCCTTTGTACGGAACAACTGCTGAGTTGAAAACACGTGCTATGTTTTTGGATGGATTTCTTTCTATTATAGGATTCTCTGTGTATCTCCATAGTGGGTAGTTATCACTTTGACCCATTCTTTTTTGCCATGGAATGTTTGCTATTTTAGTCTTATCTATGATTTGATATTTCATGCTATTTGTCCTTTTTGTTTATTTTATTAACCTTTGACAGAGCCTTTAGTTAGACCGCTGTAAATTTGATCCTGCAGTGCAAGGAATATTATCAAAGTAGGTAGCATCGTGATGATAACACCAGCACATATTACCTCCCATTGAGTTCCATAAGGTCCTTTGAAGGCGAATAGAGCAGTGGATACAACCTGCAATTGCTTACTTTTCATGTATAAGAATGGTGTGTAAAAATCATTGTAGAAACCAACACCTTTTATGATTACAACTGTTATTATTGCTGGTTGCAGGAGGGGAAATATTATCTTGAAGAAAATCTGAGAAAAAGTTGCACCATCAACAATTGCAGCTTCATCAAGAGAAAAGGAGATTCCTTCAAGGAACTGCAAGAAGATGTAAATTGATATTATGTCTGTTCCGGCGAATAGCAAGATAACAGATAATCTTGTGTTGTAAATTCCAAGACCAACTATGATTTGGAAAACACTCATCTGCATTGTGATGCTTGGGATCAAGGATGCAAGAAGAAACAGAAACTTAACTGATTTTCTTCCTTTGAATCTGAATCTATCAAGTATGTAGGCTGTCATTGTTCCAGTTAATACAGTGGCCATAATTGATAAACCAACTATGATGAAGGTGTTTAAAAAACCTCTGGCCATGTTGCCCTGAGTCCAGGCTTTGGTGAAGTTTTCTAAAAACCCAAATGAATTTGGCAGAGATAGGGGATTTGTTGTAAGAAGCTCTTTATTTGTTTTGAATGCTCCAAATAAAATAACCATTAAGGGCAGCAGAACAACAAGACATGCCATGATTACTATTGCATAGCGAACAATTTTTATTACAATTTTTTGATCTTTTACACCTTTCATCTTATTCCTCCTTTCCTTCAATGAATCTCTTTTGAATTACTGTTATGATTAGAAC
Source organism: uncultured Spirochaetaceae bacterium (assembly GCA_964457975.1). GTDB lineage: Bacteria > Spirochaetota > Spirochaetia > Sphaerochaetales > Sphaerochaetaceae > Pleomorphochaeta. Next base: position 3,788 of record CAYWGU010000190.1, read on the forward strand.
TAGTATCAAGAGCACAACACCCATTGCAGATGCGAGTCCTATTTTCTTATCTGTGAATGCAGTATTCAATGTTTGCAATACAAATGTCATTGATCCACCTATACCACCGGTGATGATCAAAGGAGCTTCATATACACTGATTGCACCTTTGATAGCCAAGATCATGTTGAGTGATATGATTATTCTTATGTTTGGCATTATTATATGTTTGAATTGCTGCCACTTGCTGGCACCATCAATATCACTTGCTTCAAATAGATCGCCAGGGATAGATTCAATTGCTCCAATGAACATAATCATGTTGTTACCCATGTATCTCCAAACGGAAGAGAAGGACAATGACCAGTTAATTAGCTTTGGATTTCCAAGCCACAGTGGGAGCTTTTCTTGAGGAATACCTATTGCAATTAGCATTGCATTCAATGATCCGTCGCCTTTAAATAGGTAAAGAAATACAAATCCAATTGCAACACCATTCAAAAGGGATGGAAAGAAAAGGACGCCTTTGAAAAGATTTTTAGCTCTCATCTTGTAGGAAAATATAACAGCAAAATAAAGAGCAATAGCAATCTGGGCAAGAGCACCTATGAAGTAATATCCACTGGTTTTGAGTGTAAGGAAGTAGCGTGGATCAGATAGCAATTTCTTGTAGTTATCAATTCCTATGAATTTTGGATCTCTAAATCCATCCCATTTCCATGTGCTATATTGAAACATCTTTGCCATTGGCAGGTAGGTAAACACCATCAACAATAGTAAAGGGATTGCAAGGAAAGCGCATATTGTTATGCGTCTTTCCATTTCCAGCTGTCTCAGTGGACTCTTTTCTTTCTTTTCACGATGCTTAATCATCTAAGGTTCCTCAATAACTTATTTATTT
>CAYWGU010000191.1:0-4643 GCA_964457975.1 uncultured Spirochaetaceae bacterium
TGGAATTTTGAAAATTACCCTTATTTTTGTTTTTTTCTCTGTTGTTTTTCAAACTGTACTAGGCTTAGGTGTAGCTCTTGCTGTTGATAAAGGTGAAAGCCTTAGGATGAATAATGCTTCTGTATTTGTAAGAGTTGTAGCTTTATTATCATGGGCAATTCCTGGTGTTATTTGTGGTGTTGTCTGGGGATTTATGTACAATGAAACAGGCACAGGTATATTATATTCAATTTTAACTAGTTGGGGTTTTGAAAATGTTCATTTTTTAACTGAACCTAATTCTGCTTTAAGAAGCATCATTGTTGCAAATGTTTGGAGAGGTTCTGCTCAAAGTATGATTTTATCATATGCTGGCTTGAAGACTGTTGGTAAGGCACAAATAGAAGCAAGTATGATTGATGGTGTTAATCCTTTTCAAAGATTAAGACACATAATTCTTCCTAATATATTCAGTGTTATTTCAACAAATATAATTTTAAATACAATTATGACATTCAATACCTTTGATATGATTTTATCATTATCTGGTGGTGGACCAGGTCGTGCTACAGAAGTACTTGCAATGACAAGTTACAATGCAATATTCAAATCACATAGTCTTGCAAAGGGATCTGCTTATGCAACAATCCTATTGCTCATCAATGCAACTATGGCAATCATATATTTCATAATTTTAAACAATCGTGAAAAGAACGATAAGTAAGGGAGAATAAAATGGCCAGTAAAGAAAAAAGAAATACCAAAATAGGTGTTATTATATTATTTGTTATATTTGGAATGTTCTTCATGGGACCTCTTTTATGGGTGCTATCACTATCCTTTAAGACTGTACCTGAATTGTTCTACACTCCACCAAAGTTTTTTCCTGAGCACTTTAGCTTCAATAACTATGCTCAAGCTCTTTGGAATGCAGATATTTTAACTTACTTAATAAATTCTGTAAGACTTGTTGTAGGAACACTAATTGTTGCTTCCGTCATTATAATTCCTGCTGCCTATGCATTTAGCAGAATTCCTTTTAAAGGCTCAAAGACTTTTCAATTCAGCATATTGATTTTCCAAATGATTTCTCCTTTAATTATTTCAATTCCTCTCTATAGATATTTTAGTACATTGGGATTGTTAAACAATTGGTCCTCATTAACTCTTATATATGTTGCATTGGTTCTTCCCTTTGGCACATGGACACTAAAAGGTTACTTTGACACAATTCCTTATTCCATAGATGAGGCAGGTACAATTGATGGTTGTTCAAGATGGCAGGTATTAACTATGATCTTAATGCCTTTAATTGTTCCAGGCTTGATAAGTGTAATTGTAATCATGTTTGTTACATCTTGGGCGCAGTTCATTGTTCCTTTTATTATGTTAAGTGATTCACGAATGTTCCCAGTATCAGTTGGTCTTGTAAATATGCAATCATCCGCCGATACAATTACAACACACTTATTGGCAGCTGCATGTATTATTGCAATTGCTCCTACCTTGCTTGTATTTGTTGTTCTTCAAAAATATATCGTATCGGCTTTAACTGCAGGTGCTGTTAAAGGTTAATTTAAAAAAATAGTAAGCACTGTCTGTATTTCTTTATTACAGACGGTCTCTACTGATGGTCATTTTATATGGCTTAATATTATATATATTACCTTAAGGAAGGTTATTATGGATTGGCATTGTCAGATAATATCTCATACTCACTGGGATAGAGAATGGTATTTAAACAGTAAATATACTACAGAATGGACTGTAATCTTTTTTGATCGTTTATTCGCTATGTTTGAAAAAGAAGAAGATTATCAATTTGTTCTTGATGGACAGATGTTATTGTTGGACGATTACTTTGAAGAACTCAAGAAACAAGGTAAACCTGTTCATCCTTATAAAATGAAAATTAAGAAATATGTGAATGAAGGAAGACTTCATATTGGACCATATTACTTACAACCAGACTGGCAATTAGTTGCAGGTGAATCACTTGTAAGAAACGCCATTGTAGGAACAACAAAAGCACGTGAATTTGGTCCAGTAATGCCTATTGGTTGGTTACTTGATAACTTTGGACAAATTTCACAAACCTCACAGATTAATGCTAAGAGTGGTATAAAAGGTCAGTTTGTTTGGAGAGGAGTTGAAATGGATCCAACAAACGTTAAGAGTGAATTCCTATGGAAATCACCTGATGGTACAGCTCTTCCTTCTGTTTATTTATTAAATAGCTATAGAAACTTAATGAGACTTGCAGAATATAAAGATATGATGAAAAAAAGAGTTGTATCTGAAGTTGTTAAACTACAGGATTTTATGACAACCAACAATGTACTGATGATGAATGGCTATGATCAGGAAATGATTCCAGATGATATTCAACCTGCAATTAAAAGTGGTGCATTAAATACTGATGATATTAAAGTAACTCAAACAAATCCGGCATCCTACTTAAAATCGGTTATGGATAACAATCCATCCTTGATTACCCTTGAAGGTTCCTTGTATTCAGGAAGATTCATCTCTGTATTTCCAGGTGTTATGAGTTGTAGAATTTATCTTAAACTTCAAAATGACAAAGCAGAAAAGGCTATTACAAAGCTAGCAGAACCCTTGAGCACAATAGCGTGGTTAAATGGTGGTGAATATCCATCAACCATGATGAATAAAGCTTGGGAGTTACTATTACAAAATCATCCACATGATAGTATCTGTGGTTGTTCTATTGATGATGTTCACAGCGATATGGAACAAAGATTCAGAGATATGCATTTTTTAGTAGACAGTCAAGTTGATTGCGATTTAAAAAATATAGTAGCACGTGTTGATACATCAATGTTAAAAGAAGACCCACAATTTGTTATTAATACAGCTCCATATAAAAAAGATGTAGTTGTGAAAGTAAATGATTCATATTTGTTTGTAAAAAATGTTTCTTCCATGGGTTATAAATTAGCACAAGAATGTGAGAATGATGAGCATGATGTAGTTGTAAATAATAATTCTGTAAGCAATGGTTACATTAAAGTTGATGTTAATGAAAACGGAAGTGTAGATGTAACAAACCTTGAAACAGGTAAAGCCTTTAAGAATTTAGGTATCCTCGAAGATAAAGGTGATGCAGGTGATGAATATAATTATTCTTATCCCGATAAGGATAAAACCTTCCTTTCATCAGATTTTAAAGCAAATACAACAATATCTAAATTAGGTAAAAACAAAGCAGAAATTAAAATTGATGTTGAAATGTTTATACCTAAGACTTTAACAAAAGATAGAAAGAGTAGAGGTTCAGATTGCTTAGTGATGCCTGTTAGAACAACTGTTTCAGTTGAAAAAGGCAGCAAGAGTGTTAAATTCCATACAGTAATTAACAATACGGTAAGAGATCATCTTGTTAGAGTCTTGTTTGATTCAGATATAAAAACAGATAAAGCTTATGCTGGATCTGCTTTTGATATTGTAGAAAGACCTATTCATATTGATGATTATGATGAATCAATGATTCCAGCCAATGTAAGAAAAGTAATTGTGGGTGCTCGTGAAGCAAAACCAAATACAATCTTTCTTGGACGAGAACTTGTAGATTTAAATGATGGAAATCAAGGTTGTGCTGTTTTATCGAAAGGACTTCCTGAATACACAGTATATGAAGAAAAGAATACCATTGCATTAACACTCTTTAGATCTGTAGGGTGGGTTGCAACTGACATCAACACTAGAATTGGTGATGCCGGTCCATTAATCTATACTCCAGAAGCACAATGTCTTAGAACCATGGAATTTGATTATGCTTTTTATCCACACAGAGGTGATGTAGAAGAAGGAAAGGTATTAAGAGAAGCTGATGAATTTAACAGTTCAACAGTATTGGTACAAACCAATATTCATTCTGGTATACTTCCCTTAGAATCATCATATCTTTCAATTGAAAGTGATAATGATGAGGTAATGCTTTCATCCTTCAAGCAGAGTATTGATGGTACATCTACAATTGTTCGTTTCTATAATGGTGGAACAAAAAATACTGTTTCAAAAATTACTTTGGATAAAGAAATAATCAGTGCTTTAAATGTAAACTTGCTTGAAGAAGAAGATAAAGAAGTAAAATTTGATGGAAAAACAATAACCTTTAATATTGCAGCCAAATCAATAGAAACATTGAAGGTAGAAGTTAAAAGAGATGAAGTACCCAAACCTTTATCAGTTGATGTTGAATGTTGGTTGGTTGATGATAAAGAAGTTTTGAATCTTGACTCCTATGAAAGATATCCTCTTATAACAAAAGAAGAGGTAGCGTCAGAAATTGCTCGTGGTAAGGAAATGGAAGGTGGGTTGAATAATGTATTAACTCGTCGTACAAGTCTTGAAGCGACCCTTTCTGGTATACTTGCAGGTGATAGATATAATGAAGTTAGAACTCGTGAATTAGGCTTTGAACTTAATGAAGCAAGAGTTAAACGTAGAGTACATGATTATATTCAGGATTTAAAGTAATTGAATATATTTCTATAAATTATACAACAAAATATGAAGTTTGGTGGAATTTTCATCAGACTTCATTTTTTAGGAGTGTTAATAATAGTTCAAACTTAAGGTACTATCTTGTTGTAGTGTTAAAACATTAATATAATAACGATATCTAGATGGTATTTAAT
>CAYWGU010000192.1:0-4642 GCA_964457975.1 uncultured Spirochaetaceae bacterium
CATAATTATAGAAAAGGTTTGTTGTTAATATTGGGGGGTGGATTCTATTAAATAATAATTCCAATTTGCATGGTTTTCTTTTAATATTGCATGGACTGTTAAGAATAAATATATGAAAACAAGTTAGATTGTTAATATATTGCATGGATTGAAAGTAATTTTGATTGGGCTCTTAACAATATTAACCCAATTTCATGAAAAACCTTAAAAATTGGTTTCTATTAACAACTAGTAGGATTGCTGTTTAATAATATGCACTAACTGTACCAAAAGTGTACCACTTTTATTTATTTTGATGTAATTCTTGTATTTTATCAGCAACTTCGTCGTGCTGGTTAGGAGTTTCATGAAAGTATGTTTTAGGTAACTAAAAGTTTAAATTAGTAACAAGAGCATAAATCACAAGAATAAAAAACTTAGAATTCCTACCAGAGCTTGAAGTACCACTCTAGTAGGAATTAAATCGAAAAACAAAAAAATATTTTTAATTATTATCTTCTGCAAAATCTACATTTTTTTTATTAGCTTCAAAAGTGAGTTTTCCAGGACCTCTGTTTTCAAGAATAATTACTATATTTTCACAAAAATCAGTAACCATTTTTTCATATTCTTGAACAAATTTTTTTCTACTTTTAAAAACATCTTTTCGAAATGATTTTTCCATATAAACATTAATAGTCTTGATATCTTTGTCCTTGCTATCTGTTTTTAGCATATCAAAAATATCTTTGTTAATGTAATTTTCTACATCACCTTGATTTTTTACTATAAAACCTTTTAATTGTCTGTTAATTAAGCCACCATTTTTCAGATTTTTAAAAGCTATTTCTAATCCCAACAAATCACAAATTGCATCAAAATTTTTTACATCTTTTTTTCTGCATTTTAATAATTGTTGTTGAATATAATTTAACTTCTCTATAGATCTTTGAGCTTTTTCGTCTTTAACAGATATGCTCAATTTTATATTTTGACATTTACAATCAACAATTATCTTAAGATTAGATACTATACCAGGAATGATAAATTCTGAAATTAATAGATCATTTTTTGATAATATATCTGTTAAATTATTAATTCGCTCTGAAAATGAAATGTCTTTAGTTTTTGTTTTTATTTGTACAAATACATGAAGATTTGAAGTAAGTTTTATAGCTAAATCTTTTTCTTCTTGTAGCCAACTTGAAGTAACATTATTAAAAATTTTAGAGTTATCATCTGTTGAATTAAAGTGACCAATTGAATCCATAAACTTTGGCCAATCAGTGCACATTTCACTATATTCACTAACGCCAGATCTTGGGTTCTCAAAGAAATTTACAACCTCATTCATTATATTTACTTGATCTTCATCTTCAATATTAATATCATTTTTATATAATAAAACCCTAGCTTTAGAAATGATAGAGGACCATGATAAATGAAACAGATTTACTGAAGAAGTACTTTTTTTAGTTGATATTTGATATGGTAATTGTGATGAATTGGTTACATATTCATTTGAAACAGTCACAAGTTTTGTAACACCTACTTCCAAAGCTATATTTCTATATTTTTCAATTTGTAACGAATCTACTTTATTAGATTTGTTTTTCATTTCAAAAAATGCTGAATCAACAATTTTAGAGCCTCTTTCTATTAATAACATCCCATCGATTCTATTGTTTTCTTTACCTAATATATCAACGTCTTTATTTCCAGGTTTTAAAAACCCAACTTCTAAATAGACATGTATTTTACATGTTTTTGAATTTTTTAAACCTATTTCTTTAAATATTAATTCTCTAAATTCTTTTACAAGACATAAACTTCTCAAAAATATTGATGTAAGTACTATTTCATACGTTTTATCTTTTTGGTTGGTTAATATAGGAATTAACTTTGCTTCACTTTGATAAGTAATTAGATGTTTTTCAATATTATCATTGAATTCTGAAATTGTCATATTATTTAATTTTATTTTGTTGCTTGACAATGGTTTTCTCCTTTAATAGTCATTCTTAAATATGTTTGTTTAATAATAATTATAAGGATTAGAAGATTGAAATGCAATTAAAATACTGTTTTTTGGGGTTTTCGCTATTAGTTGTCGTAAAGAGAGGTTTAAATTAAATATTTTCTAATATTTATATAATAAATTTGTTATAAACTAGTTAACTAAATTCAACTTATGAAGTATGATTTTAATTTAGTGCTTTTCCATGTAGTACATTATGATGTGAAATTTTCAATACAAAGCAGATTCTTCTAAGTTGAATGAGCTTTGCAAATAGCAGGATATTGATATAAAATAATAAAGGCTCTTTCAATTAGAACCTCTTGGTGTTGTTGAAGGTGGAATTCATTTGCTGCCTGTATGAATCTTAAAAAGATTCTTAATAAATTGCAACATTAATTAATTTGGGACTGAAGAACCTACAGTATGGGCGATACTATTTTAAGATTGCCTTCTGGTGTTTTTGCTCCTTATACTTCGATTACAACGAATGTATTGTTTTTTGATAATAATAAAACTGGTACAAAAGAAACTTGGTTTTATAGAGTAGATTTACTTAAAGGGGTCAAGACTTTTTCAAAAACAAGACCTATGCCTAAGAACTTCTTTGATCCATGTAAAGAATGGTGGACCAACAGAGAAGAAGTAATTAATGATGATGGTTCTGAGAATTGGAAGGTTAAAAAGTATTCCATTGAAGAGCTAGAATCTGATAGTTATAACTTGGATAAGTGTGGATATATATAGTGAGACGCTTGTCTAGACACTTTCTAAAATATTTCAAGAATATTTTAACAGTTTTTCCTCTTTATTCGCTGCACCAGCAAAAGCATTATAGTAAATGTCGTTTGGTGCATAGTATCCCAAAGATTGGTGCGGTCTAGTTTTATTAAAATAATTAATATACCAATCCAATCCAGCTTTTAGTTCACTCATTGTTGAATAATCATGCAGAAAAATGTGCTCATATTTCACACTTCTCCAAGTCCGTTCAACGAAAATGTTGTCATATGCCTGCCCAACTGAATCCATGCTAATTCTTATGTGTTCTCTAAGCAAAACAGCTAAGAAGGCATTTGATGTGAATTGCGCACCTTGAGAATCCCGTTATCGGGATTCTCAAGGTTATCCCGATACAGTAAGTAATCCTGATACATTTATGAAATATGCATTTTAGGTTATTAAAGTTGATAAATTTTGAATTGCTATCGGGATTATTCTTTGATTATTAAACCTTTACAATCTCTGATTAAAGTTGAGCTAAATACTAAATATGGAGTAAAATATTATAAAATTTAGAGTAACTTATACAGATATTTTAAATATATGGAGATGTATTTACTGGTCAAACCTTTGTAATTACTAAAGCAAGGTGTAAAGTATTAGTTTTAACGTATTTGTAGCCTAAAATTTTATATTCTTAGAACATAGGTTTTAAAAATCGATAGGAAGTGATAAAGGAGTAGTTTGAAAATAAAAGTTTTGAAGATGGCGATGATCAAATATAATCTAGATGAAGATATAATGAAAAAACTATAAGGGTTAAAGTAATCCCGATATGAAAGGAGCTAAAACATCTTTTAGAAGACTAAATATAAGGTTCTGGGAGTTTATCGGGATTATTTATAGTATCGGGATAACCTTGATCTGAATTGAAGATTGCAGGGACTCCATACTTCTCTATAGCTTCCTCCAAACAGTCAATACAAAAGTACACATCCATTGTATTACTTAGCTTCCAGGAAAGCACCTTACGACTGTAGAGATCAATTACAGCACAAAGGTAAACAAAGCCATGTGGTAATGCAATATAAGTAATATCGGTAGCCCATACTTGGTTAACATATTGGACAACCAGATTCTTCAATAAATAAGGATATTTCTTATGGTTTTTTCCTTTACCAGGCCTAGAGGTATTTTTTACAGCGATAGCGCTAAATATGCCCAACTCCTTCATAAGTCGTCTTACAAGGCTCTCAGAACTCCATAAATAGCCATTATTAGCTAGAATAACAGCTAACTTCCTATAACCCAAGAAAGAAACAGGTGTCCAAGTGTTAAGTATAATCATTGCCCTTTCATAATCAATTTTTCTTTCTTCTTTTCGTAGTTTTTCACGTTCTACATGATAAAGTAACCAGTCATAATAGTGACTTCTGCTAATCCCCAATATCTCACATTGTTCACTTATTGAGCAATCAATATCCTGACCAAAACAATGATATTGAAGATTAGGAGTAATAAGTTCACATAGGTCTAAACCGATAAACTCATCTTTTTTTTTAGTAGTTCTAATTCGAGTTGAGATTTACCATAAGCAGTAGTAATAAAGTCGTTTTTCTCTTTGGCTTCTTCTAGTGCCTTTTCCGTCTTTTTAAGTAGCTTTGATTCTTCAAAAGAGGATAAATCTCGCTGAAGTAATTTCTTTTTCCAAGCTGAAACCATTCCTGGCGTAATTTGATATTTAGAAGCAAGTTCTTGTACTGTGCCTCTTTCTTGAACAGCTTCTAAAGCAATCTTTAATTTAGTGTCTTTGTTAATAACTCTTCTTTTTTTACCCATAATATGTATATTAATCCCTTGAGAATAAACTAGCAAGTATTCTTGAAATTATTTTCATCTTGTCTAGTAACACGTCTCAGTATA
>CAYWGU010000193.1:0-4628 GCA_964457975.1 uncultured Spirochaetaceae bacterium
AAAATACAGGTGTTGTCGCACAGAATAATTTTCCACTAAATCACAACATGACAGCCTATGTTGTAAATCCATTGCTAATTAAGCAATACAAAGATACTATTACTCTAAGGAAAACTAAGACTGACAAGTCTGATGCTCTCCTTATTGCAGGGTATGCAAACAACCCTAGTATTCAACTTGAAGGGAGAAAAACAGAATTGGAATCTGAAAGTAAACTCCTCTCTAGAGATAGACTTTCCAACAGTGAGGCACTTGCAAAAGCAAAGACCAGATTGAAGGGTGATATAGCTGTATCCTTCCCTGAATTGCATAATATTGGCCTTTTTACTGATTCTTGGCTCAACTTGTTGTCCGTTTATGGATCGTCTAAACAAGTTGCTTCTGCGTCCATTACACAGCTTGCTAAAGCTATTAGAGGAACAAGAGCAAAAAGTACAGAACGTGATAAAAAACTTGCCAAAGAAGCTAAAAACTTGGCTAATGATTCGGTTGGTGTAGACCTGCATGCAGCCATAACAAAGCATAAGGCTAAAACAGTCCTTTTCCTCAAAAAAGAAGACAAGGAACTGACAAAAGCTCTCGTAAATATGGAAAAAGTGCTTCATCCCCAAGAAATGGAAATCATCACTTCTTTCCCTGGTATTAGTGACACAGAAGCAGCTCATTTCATGGCAGAAGTTCAAGATATTCATAGGTTCAGCCGCTACCAAAAATTGATAGCTTTCATAGGAACTGATCCAACTATTTACCAATCTGAAAATGATGATGAACATGAAAGGATATCCAAAAGAGGTAACAAGGTTTTGAAAAAATATTGCTATCTTATGGCTACTAGCAGTCTTAGGAGCAACTCTATTTTGTCAGAGTATTATTCAAAAAAAATAAAACAAGGCTTTTCTCATGAGAAAGCTATGACTGCAACAACAAACAAACTTATCAGGGCACTTTACACCCTTTTGATTAGAGGCGAAAAAGCAAGTATTTAGTATTTTTTTCTGTAATCATGATTATCTTTCGATGACTCAATATGACAATTGAGTCTTTGATCCTCAACGAGCAATTAAATAGAACCAACTTGATGGTGACAAATATATTAAAAAAGTAAGAAACAATATTTTAATATTTTTATAGATTGAATTAAAAGAATTAGAAAAGAGCAGTAAGGATGGTAGAATTGATTGTGTTATGCTCGTTCCTTGTAATTTAAATGCTTCAATGGGTATTCTTCCTAATACAAGGTGAAAAGAACAACTTTTGAATAAAAAAACAGCAAAAAATATAACTAGAAAATTTGGTAAAACTGAATTACATATTTAGAAAGTAGAACTTTCTTGCTAGAAGATTATCATAAATCTTATTCCTGAAGAAAGAAGACTGGTATTTTTGTTTTTTTATATTTTAAAACATATCAAAACGAGAGTTGTTTTGATGTTAGATTTGAAAACAAAGGCTCAATTATAAAAAGCTATCAGAAAATAAATGATAAAGAAAAATAATAATTAACAGCAATAGTTATAAAAAGATAACACTATTTATTCCTTGATTTTATTTTCCCTGACTAAAACTTTACCCACATAAATCCTCGTAGAACCTTTATATTAAACACCAAAAGAAATGATTAAAATATCAGAGTTTTCCAACAAAGCATCCCGAAGCACACACAACCTTTACTGCATGGAAAATTAACAGTAAAGTTACTCAATAGGGATAAGTCAACACAGTAAACTATACCTTTCGATAATAAGATTAACTACTAACTTTCCCTTTACACTACTAAGTTCTTTTTATATATCCCATACGATGGGATATTTTATTTGAAGCTTGTAAAACAGATAAACTAACCTCTTCAATACGATCAGGCTCACCTTTCCACGAAGAACTAATAGCTGCTATAACCTTACCTCTGTAGTCATAAATAGGAGCTGCTACACAAAAAGTATTTGCTTTATTTTCCATTTTATCTATAGAATAACCTCGTTCTCTGTTTTCATTATTTGACTTCACAAGATTTTCAAGATTAGAAATTGAGTAAGGTGTTAGTTTGTAAAAATCATAGTCTTTGTAATAAGAGCAAAGCTCTGCTTCATTAAAGTCCATAAGTAGTGCTTTACCAAGGCCAGTACAATGGAGTGGAAGAGAAAAGCCAATAGAACATATGCCTTTAAGTTTTACATCACCTTTCATATCGATGTAATCAACGTCAAAACCATCTTTTATACCAAGAAAAGCAACCTGACCAAGCGTTTCATTCAACCATGCTAAATTTGATTGCGCTTCTATTTTTAGCTCTAAACTTTTAAGCCTTAAGCTAGCCAGTTCAACAAAACCTAGGCCGAGGCTATAGAGGTTATTGCTTTCATCTTTGTCTACATAGTTACGATTATTTAGTGCTTGTAGCATTCTGTAAACAGTACTCGTATGTAAATCGGTTTTCTTACTAAGAGCAGTAAGGGTAAGACCGTCTGGTTCATCAGCAAGCGCTTCTAATATATCAAATGCTCTATCAATAGATTGAGTAGTTTTTATTTTTTTCTTTTCTTCTGGAATTCCTTCGACATTTTTATTCATTTAATGAAGCCTCTTAGTAATTATTTAAGTTTATTAAAATAAATCCTTTCTTTAAGAGGTTTATTAGAACCTCTTAAAGATTAGTTTATTCATTATATAATAATATACAATAATATGTAAGCTAGAACAAAAGCCCTGGTAACCAAGTAGAAACAGCAGGAACAAATGTAATAAGTATCATTACAAATACGTTACAGGTAATGAATGGCATAGCTTGCTTTGCAATATCAAGAATTGGCATATGGCAAATTTTAGTAGCAGCATTCAAACACATTCCAACCGGAGGTGTTACAAGACCAATAGCAAGACCTACAATTAGAAGAGCACCAAGTTGAAGGGAACCCATTCCAAGGCCAGCCATAACAGGAATTAATACAGGGCCTAGCAAATAGATTGCAGGCGCTACATCAAGAAAGGCACCAACGAGTAATATAATTAAATCTATCATAATGAATATTACAAAAACAGGAACATCTAAAGTTAGTAAAAAAGCAGCAATATCTTGAGGAACATGTTCAATAGACAAAATCCAAGTATATATTGTAGAGAAACCTACAATATATAAAACGGAACTTGAAAAACGAACAGTTGTTTTAATAGCTGTCCAAACATCTTTAAAGCTAAGTTCTTTATAAACAAACTTACCAAGAATAAAAGCATATAAAACGGCAATACCGGCAGACTCAGTAGCAGTAGCAACACCAAATGCAACTGAAAATACAATTATTAATGGCATTGCAATAGCAAGACAACCATCACGCATCTCTTTCAAGAAGGTATGTAATTCAAAAACCTTTTCATTATGATTAACATAACCACTTCTTTTAGCAATGAAATGAACAACGAAAATTTGAGTGATACCAATTAAAAGACCTGGTATTGCACCTGCTAAGAAAAGAGCTCCAATAGAGTCATTTGAAATCATAGCATACATTAACATTGGAATACTTGGTGGAATTATCATTCCCATTGTTGAAGAAGCTACAGTAACACCAGCTGCAAAATCTTTTTTATAACCCTGCTTCTGCATTTCTGGAATAAGGATAGATCCAAGAGCTGAAGTATCTGCTACAGAAGATCCAGAGATACCTCCAAAAATCATACTTGCAACAACGTTAACTTCAGCTAGTCCACCATGAAAGGGTTTAACAAGGTATAAGCAGAAATTAATAATTCTTTTTGTTATACCACCATGGTTCATAAGTTCACCGGCTAATATAAACATTGGCAGTGCTGTTAATACAAAACTATAACTTCCTGCCCATACTCTTTGAGGCAATATAGCAGTTAAGGATGGGTTTGTAATTAAAAAATAAAGTAAACCTGAAGCACCCATTGAAAAACATATAGGAACACCAATTACAACTAAAACAATTAAACTTCCTAATAAAATAGTAATTCCCATATTATATTCCTTCCACTGTTGTTTGTTGATTATTAACCATTGATTTGATTTGAATTACTATACTCATTACACAATATAAACATATGATTGTGCATGAAATTGGAACCATATAATAGAAAAACTTAACTGGTATTCTCATACCGCTTGTAAGGACATTTCCAACTTTTCCAATCCAGAAAAGGCTAAGTTTTGTCATATAAAATTCAACAAAAATGATTACACAATTTATTATAATATCCATAATTGCCTTAACCTTAGGAGAAAACCTTTGATATAAAAAATCAATTTGAATATGTTCATTTTCTTTTATGCACAAAACAGCACCATAAAAACTTGAGGCTACAAATAACATAGTTATTGCTTCTTCTGCCCAGATAAATGTAATGCCAAATATGTAACGGAGAAAAACAGATCCTATTACCAGCAATAACATTATTAAAATAAGAGCTCTACAAAAATAATCATAAATGTTATAGCATTTAGAAATAAATTTATTCATAAAAAATCCTTAATAACAGACTCTGAGATTATACTCAGAGCCTATTTTTTGATAACGTCAATATATTAGTTATTTGCTATACGACGAATTTCTTTTATTACATCAGCAGTGATTACACCCTGTTGAATATAATAGTCATAAACAGGTTTACAAGCA
>CAYWGU010000194.1:0-4549 GCA_964457975.1 uncultured Spirochaetaceae bacterium
TTCTTAGAACCTATTTTTGGCTCTATCCCTTCCGCAGCAACTTCTCCAGCTTTAATTATTGTTGGTGTATTAATGATTACTCCTGTTAGAGATATTGATTTTGATGATATTACAGAAGCTGTTCCAGCTTTCTTATGTATCTTAATGATGGTTGTAACATACTCTATCTCAGATGGTATTATGTTCGGTATCTTAAGTTTCACAACCTTAAAATTTGTTACTGGTAAATTTAAAGATATCACAGCAATGACTTGGATTGTAACAGCTCTTTTCGTTGGAAAAATTCTTTTAACTACTCTAGCTGGTTAATTCAATTTTGAAATTTATAAGCCCTAGCTTTTTTGCTAGGGTTTTTTTATCGCCATTTGTTATTTTAATATTTATCTCGCCTTATAGCACTAGCTATAGTAAAGTAAAATCTAGAATGATTGAGAACTTTTACATTAAATATTGGACTTTAACCCACAAAAGATGTAGAAGAGCTACAATTGATATTTAAAGGTTCTCTCTATCCCCATTCATTTAGGAATTGATGAAGAAAGTTTTCCATAAAGATATTTCGCTCTTTTGCTAATTCACTACCTTTTGAGGTATTCATATTAGCTTCAAGTTTTAACAATTTATCGTAAAAATGGTTTAGGGAAGAATTAGTATCATTATTATCAGGATCATAAATAAATCTATTGTGAGAGCCACCATAGGCAAAAGTTCTAGCAATTCCTATAGCCCCTATTGCATCAAGTCTATCAGCATCTTGAACTATTTTACCTTCTAAGCTCAAAAGAGAAGAAGGTATTCCTTTGCTAAATGATAATTTACTAATATCATCACATATAGCTTCAATATCTAAGTTGCTAAACTCATGTAGTTGTAAAAAGTTTCTAGCATTACTTAAATTCTCATTAGTTTCTGGGGATACCTTATAATCATCAACATCATGAAGTATTGATATCATTTTAACTCTATCAATATTACAGTTTTCACTATTACCTATTTCGGTTGCTAATTTTAAAACTCTAAGGGTGTGATAATAATCATGACCACTATAATCACCACTAAAGATATCTTTTATGTAAGTTAGAGCTGCACTAATTAATTCATTCATAATATTATAATTCCTTTTTGGATAAATTTATTATTAGATATATTATCTAATATTTAAAGGACATATGTCCGTGATTAAAAAATTACCGTAAATTATTTTAAATCCAAATAACATATTCATTTTTTTCTTGAATCAGAATAATTCTTCATTTAACAGAATTAAGATATGCTTATAAATTTTTAGTTTTTTAATTGATTATAATTTGGGATAATAAAAGGAGTGCTTAATAACACTCCTTTTACAAACAATCACATATTGTATTATATTATTTCTTTAATCCAGTCTCCTGGTGCTTCAATTTCACCCAATTGAATTCCAATTAAGGTTTTATAAAGTTTCATAATTATAGGTCCAATTATATTAGGATCATTATTAAATATTATATCTTTTTCTTGAGTATGAATTAACCCAACTGGAGAGATAACTGCGGCTGTTCCACAAAGGCCACACTCAACAAAGCTTTCAACTTCATCAAAAGGAACACTTCTTTCTTCTACTTCTAAGCCTAGAACTTCTTTAGCTACTATTAGTAAAGATCTTCTTGTAATTGAAGGAAGAATTGTATCACTTTTAGGAGTAATAATTTTATTATCTTTAGTTACAAAGATAAAATTAGCACCACCAGTTTCTTCAACAAAAGTTCGTGTTTTGGCATCCAAATACATATTTTCAGCAAAACCCTTATCTTTAGCTACTTTTGAAGGATAAAGACTCATTGCATAGTTTAAACCAGCTTTGATACTTCCAGTTCCATTAGGAGCAGCTCTATCATATTCACTTACCATAATTTTAATTGGGGCTATTCCACCTTTAAAATAAGAGCCTACAGGTGTTGCAAATAATCTAAATTGATACTCTTCACAAGCCTTAACCCCAATTACTGGAGAAGATCCTATAATAAAAGGTCTAAGATATAGTGTTGCACCAGATCCAAAGGGAGGAACATAGGCAGCATTTGCTTTTACAACTTGCTCAATAGCTTCTAAGAATATTTCTTTAGGTAGTTCCGGTATACACAGTCTTTTACAGGTGTCAGCCATTCTTTGAGCGTTTAATTCTGGTCTAAATACTACAACTTTACCACTCTTTGCTGTATAAGCTTTTAAACCTTCAAAACAAGTTTGTGCATATTGAAAAACACCAGCACTTTCATTAAGTGTTATAGTTTCATCTTCAATTAACTCTCCCTGTGTCCATTTACCTTCTTTAGTGTGTGCAACGTATCTTTTATCAGTTTTAATATAGTTAAAACTCAAGGCATTCCAATCAATTTTCTTCTTATCCATAAATAGCTCCTAAGCGATGAAAATTTAGCGTTTTCGGATATTTTAATCACTATGGAATAAACTGTCAATTTACAATTAGAGTTTTAATGTTTATTATATGTATTTTTTTGTATATTTTTTCGATTATTATACATATTTTGTCGAGTCTTAGGTTTTAATACATTTATCAAATCCATGCGGTTAGCTTTTATTAGAGCCTCTCTTACTAATAATCTATTTTCTTCTTTATCAAATTGTAAAATAGCTCTCTGTAATCTCTTTTCTCGTCCTTTAGGCACATAAACTTCACTAAAGTTTCTATTAGGTCTAGGATCCAGGCCGGTATAATACATACAAGTTGATACTGTGGATGGGGTTGGGTAAAATTCTTGTCCCTGATCTGGAACAAAGCCAACATTTTTAGTGTGTATTGCTAAATTTATTGCACTTTGCAAGGTAGAACCTGGGTGTGCTGCAATAAAATAAGGTATTGTATATTGATTTTTACCATGCTCGTCATTTGTTTTCTTAAATGCCTTTAAAAAAGCATTATATATTTCAACCTTAGGTTTTCCCATAATGTCTAATACTTGTGGATCCACGTGCTCTGGTGCTATTTTTAATTGACCACTTACATTGTGTAGTACCAAATGTTTTAAAAATCTCTTTCTTGTTTTTTCATCACTTACTTCCATCAAATAATCAAAACGAATACCGGAGCGGATAAATACTTTTTTAATACCAGGTATTTTTTCCATTGCTTCTAAAATTTCTAAATATCTACCATGGGAATCTTTTAAGTTTTTACAAGGGCTTGGAAATAAACATTGTTTTGTATCACAGGGACCACTTTTTAATTGTTTATCACAGGCTACTGCTTGAAAATTAGCAGTGGGGCCACCTAAATCATGGATATATCCTTTAAAGTTAGGCATTTTTGTCAGTAGAGTTGCTTCTCTTACCAGAGATTCTTTGCTTCTTGTTTGAATCATTCTGCCTTGATGAGTTGTAATTGCGCAAAAAGAGCAACCTCCAAAACAACCTCTATTACTTGTGATAGAAAATTGAACTTCAGTTAAAGCTGGGATTCCCCCATCTTTATCATAATCAATGTGAGAAAATCTTGTAAAAGGCAATTCATACAAGCTATCCATTTCATCTCTACTTATTCCCCTTGGAATAGGATTTCTAAGTACATAACGAGACTCTGATGCTTGTAATATACACTCACATCTCATAGGATTTTCATGTAACATTTGTATTTGAAAGGCTTTTGCATAATTCTTTTTACCATTTTCTGTTGGAGAATTACTTTTTTTGTCTCTTTCACTAACCTCTTCAAAACTTGGTATTTCAAAGATTGGATATTTTATTTTATCTTTTATTTCTTCAAACTTCTTTTTAGAAAAAGAAACAAGGGATCCTTTAACATCAATTAATTGATCAATTGTTTCACCTTTATCTAGTCTGTCTACAATTTCAAGAGTTTGTAATTCTCCCATACCGTAAACAACTAAATCTGCTTTGGAATCTAAAATGATTGAATGTCGAACTTTATCACTCCAAACATCATAATGTGCAAATTTCCTAAGTGAAGCTTCAATTCCACCTATAATAATTGGAACATCTTTTCCAAAGGCTTGTTTTGCTTTAGTAGTATAAACAATAGCAGCTCTATCAGGCCTAGAACCTGATTTACCACCAGGGGTATAATAATCATTACTTCTTAATTTGTTTGAGCTAGTATAATGAGATACCATGGAATCAATATTACCACTTCCTATCATACAACATAGTCTAGGTTTTCCAAAGGTTAAAAAATCATCTACTCTATCCCATCTAGGTTGAGCTACAATTCCAACTCTATATCCTTTACTTTCTAGCAATCTAGCTAAAAGAGGAATACCAAAGGATGGATGATCTACATAGGCATCACCACTTACCATAACTACATCTACACAATCCCAGCCTCTATTTAACATATCTTCTTTTGTTGTCGGTAACAATAAATTTCTATTCAAATTTGTTTATTATCTCGCTTATATTTTAATTATTTAAAGCTTAACAAAAAAAAGATATTCTATAAATCTAATTGGAGTAATAAATCATTAATTAAAGCTTTTATCTTTAAAAGGTTAGATTTTTTTGATATCTGAGTTCTTGTGAAGATAACATTACT
>CAYWGU010000195.1:0-4482 GCA_964457975.1 uncultured Spirochaetaceae bacterium
ATTTCTTTAACTGTCATCTCATCAAGTTCTTTGAAATTTATGTCTTTTCCAGCTTCCTTCCAGCAATTAATGCACTCATGTTGAATTAGCATTCCCATAACATTTCGCAAAATTCTTATAGTACCCTTTGCTGTAACTTCATTTGTAAAACGCTTTTTATAAGCTTCTTCTGTAACTATTGGATTATCTAAAAAACATCCAACTAAAGACCATGTTCCACTAGAAATAAAAAGAGTATCTTCTTCAGAACCGTCCATTATTGTAGAGACTGCGGAAGCAGTATCATGTTCTGCACAGTTAACAAAAACTACATCACCATCATAGCCAATTTCTTTTGCTACTTCTGCTAAAAGAGGACCTCTAACAGTTCCAGAATCTACAATTGGGGAAAAGATCGATCTTGGAAAACCTAATAAATCTATAATTTCCCAATTCCAATCTTTTAAAAAAGGACTATAAAGTTGAGTGGTACTCGAATGAGTTCTTTCACTTTGCATAATACCAGTAAGCCAATAACCAAATAAATCTGGAATTGCTAGATAATGAGCTACACATGAAAACATAGCAGGTCGATTTTTCTTGGTTTCATAAAGCTGGTAGATGGTGTTAAAAGATTCTTTATCAATTCCAGTAGCTTGAAATATCTTAGCCTCTCCACCTACTTTGGCAATAACCTCATCCATTACGGATAGAGTTCTTGGATCTCTGCAATGATAGGGAAGTGAAAGTAATGCTCCAGTTTCATCAAGAAGTCCATAATCGACTCCCCAAGTATCAAAACCGATTGATTTAATTTCAGAGCCATACTTTTTGTAGGCAAGTTTTAATCCTGTTTTAATTTCTTGAAACATTGATAGAATTTCCCAATAAACATTATTCTTAATTACTCCATAGCGAGTTTCAAAATTATAAATATTATCAAGACATTGATTCTCACCACCAACAGAAACTCGGCCGTGAGAACCACCTAAATCAATAGCAACATGCAAATTTCTCATAAAAGAGCTCCTAAATCTCTGCAATAATAATTTCTACACCCTTCTCTTCTGCTTTTTTGATAAAAGAAAGAGGACATTTAGAATCCATTACAATTGCGGATAATTCCCCAAGGGATAAGATCCTAAATAAAGAGTTTATTCCCACCTTAGAGGAATCTGCAAGAAGAATCGTTTTCTCTGCATGCTCAGACATCGTTCTGAGCAATTGCGAATTTTCTTCTAAGGCAGTAGAAACCCCAAAGTCAATTGAGACTCCATCTGCACTTATAAATAGAATATCAACAAAATAATTCTTGACCTGATTCATTGCTATTACACCAACATTAGCATCTAGAAGAGGAAAGTATTTTCCTCCAATCATGCTAATTTCAAACCCTTTGTTCATTTTACAGACTTCATGAGCTTGAAAAGAATTGGTAATAATACTTATTCCTTTTTTATTATTCAGATAATTTGGAACAAGAGCACTTGTACTACCCTGACAGATCATTATTGAACTATTTTCTTTAACCAAGGAGGCTGCTTTTTTTGCAATAGCAGTTTTCTCAGTCAATCTTTTGTTAAATCGAAATTGCATGGGTACGTTTAAATTATTATAAGCTCTACCATTGCTTCGATAAACAAGACCTTTGGCTTCTAAAAATCTTAATTCTGTCCTAATGGTCACAACAGAAAGGTTTAACCTGCTACTGATTTCAGTAACAAGTACTCCTTCAAGACCATCAAGCATATCAAGAATTAAATTTTGCCTTATACTTAATACCTCTTCCATTTAAGGCCAGTTACTTAGAATTTCACATTGTGCATCAGTTAAAGTATGGCTTCCTGGAATATTTTGACATATAATCTGCATCTGTGCAGCTCTTTCAAGAAGTTCTAATTTATCAAAAGCTAATAGTAAAGTAGGGCCTGCTGCAATAGCACCGTGATTTTCCATCAACAATACTGTATTTTCTTTCATTTCAGCGGATACTGCTAAAGCTAGTTCTTTTGTTCCCATGAGTTTATAAGGTACATTCTTGATATCTCGTATTACCCAGTAAGCTTCAGCAGTATATCTAGCAGTCAATTGACAATCTAGAGAAGTACTAAAACTACTTGCATATACAGGATGAGCGTGAACAACTGCATTCATATCAGGACGTGCAAGAAGAGTTTTTCTATGCATGTCTGTTTCAATGCTAAGTTTTAAATCCGGTGTCATATTGGTGCCATCGAATTTTACAATTGCAATTTGCTCTGCTGTTAATTTTCCCTTATCAAGAGAAGTCGGAGTGATACAGAAATACTCATCATTAAGCTTAAGAGAAATGTTTCCTCCACTAGCTGTTGTAAGGTGTCTGTCATACAATCTGACCATAAAGTCAGCTACCAATTTTCGTTCGTTGTAAAATTTATCTATATTCATATATGAATCATAACACAATATTTAAAAATAGCAACGAAAAAAACGAAAATAATAATATATTTTAACGAAAATTGCGAAAATAACTAAATTGATGGTATTTTTTCAATAATTAATTAATTACTTAACCAATTTATACTAAAAAATATTAAGCTATATTTAATTATTTTTAACTATTATTGATAAAAACTATCCCTTCTCTATAGTTTTTATCAAGATCTAAGGCAACAGATAAATGAATTATTGAACCGATACAGCTGTCTTCAATCTCATTACTTAAAACTATTTCTCGCTTATAATATTCATTAATTACAGTTCTGAGATTTCGATTTTTCTTTATCCCATTTCCAGCTCCAATTAAGATATTCTTCTGCATAATCAAAGAAGGTGGTAATAAAATATAATATTGATATAGTTCTTGGGTTATTCCTTCTAAAAGAGCTCTAAAAACATTGAATGGATGAAAATTTAGTTTTGTTAGACCTGTTATAGAAGCATCTATTTTATCAGAGCCTCTCTTTCCTTGAAAATATGGAGAAAATGTAATTCCTTCATTACTGATTTTACTGATATCAATCTTGTCTAAGGCTTCATATATTGAAGTTTTTCCATCAAAATCACCAAGATTCATTGCTTCTGCAAAAAAGTTTGCAAGTAATTTAAAAGAATCTCCTCCAGAAAGAGAAAAAGCTACATAAAGAAAGCCCTCTCCTAATGGTCTTTTCTCAAAGCCGTCAAAAGAAAATGAATCATCACTATATAAAGAAAGTTGTCCTGAAGTTCCATAGTTTAATAATATTGACTTATCAATCTCGGTTACGCTTCCTAGAAAGCTTGCTTGGTTATCACCAATAGCTTGTACAAGTTTTATACCGTCATATTCTCCAATAACTGTCGGAATTGTTAAAACTTTTGGAAATAAATAGTTCTCCGTAGGATATTCACTCACCATGCAACTTTTCTCAGTATTCCAGATTCCCATCGATGCAGCAATTGAAATATCAGATATGGGAACTTTATTTCCTGATAATTTCATTAAAACATAATCACCAATATTACAAAAATATATTGCATTCTTTTTTACTTGTGGATTTTGTAAATGTGTTACAATTCCATAACCTGAATAAACATTAAAGTCGAGGATATTACTAATTTCCTCTTCTTTACCAGCAATTAATCCCCATTGATTTTACCAGGTATAAAAAGGTGTAATAGCATTACCTTCTTTATCAACATATAATATGCCATGCATTTGAGAAGAAATGGATAAACCTTCAATGTGAGAGTCCTTAGAAAATGAAATAAAACTGTTAATTATATCAAGAACTTTAGAGAATATCGCAGAAGGTGATTGAGCTGCTGATTTTTCATCAATGTAATTATTAGAGACTGAATAAGATTGAATAGTTTTTTTAATATCCCAGTTGTATAGAATTCCACAGATAGAAGTTGTTCCAATATCAATTCCAATTAATAACATAAACTCTCCATAATATATATTTATCACTAAAATCTTTTACTTAATTCATCGTGATTAAATATAATATTAACTTAAATCATTGGGTAAAGCTATAAAAGTTATACCAAAAATATTTTATATTTCTCGCTATATTAGAAGAAATTATGTTTAAATAGTTCCTACCCTTATGTTCACTAAAATTTCATTTTTTAGCAATATTCGGCTTTTTCTGGGTAAGTTTTGTTGTTTCTTCATCAATATTTCTGACAGAGGTGCCTATTCTCTTGTTTACCACATAGGAATAACATATAAGTTAATTATACCTCCCTCTCAAAAAAACAATTCATGTTGCTCCTTGTATACATCGTTTGTTATCAGATATTACTACAATTTCTTAGTTAGTATATTTATCACAAGTATAAGTTTTTAAATTATAGTTTACCTCTTTGAGGAAAATAACTATACTAAAAAACAAGAGGTTAACATGGATGGGAATAAACGAAATAATATTAAATCAGGCTTAAAAGTAGCAATAATTCTTAAGAAAGATCAACGTAGCGGGACTCTTACAGAGGGAGTGGTCAAGGATATTTTAACAAATTCACCTAACCATCCTCATG
>CAYWGU010000196.1:0-4418 GCA_964457975.1 uncultured Spirochaetaceae bacterium
TACTAGAAGCTACTTCCCATCCCTTCTTGATGGTCTTCTTCTAGGAGCAACAAATGCTGGATATAATGTTGGTATTGTGGTATCTGGAAAGTTGGGTAAATATAGAAATTATACTGAGCTAGTTAATTCTAAAAGTTTTGATGGTTTGGTCTTTGCTGTATCACCCGAGCATGAGGAATCTTCTGCTGAATTAATAAAAAATCAAATTCCTATTGTTTTGGTTAATAACTATTGTGAAGGTGCCTCCGGTGTTTATGCAAAAGTAGATATTGGTATGGAAAAAGCCTTTTTACATGCAGCAAGCCTTGGTCATCATAATATTGGCTATATTTATGGAGATCTCAATTATAAAAATGGAGAAGACCGTTTGGAAATTTTTAAACAACTTGCAGTTAAATTTAATATGAAGAGCAAAATTGTTTCTGGAGATTTCTCTTATTACTCTGGATATGATGGTTTTAAGAAATTTGGAAGCAAATTGGGAAACGAAATTGGACTTGTAATGACATCCTGCGATAGGCAATCTTTTGGTTTAATTGATGCTTGCCTAGATAATAAAATAAATGTTCCAAAGCAACTTTTTCCAAAAGCGATAAATGCCTAAGAATTACATTGTGAAAAGTTAAAAAACATAAAGATGATAAAAAATAGTTTATTCGGTATAAAAACAGGAGGGGTAATTTACAGAATCATAATCTGTAAAAACCCCACCAATATTTAAATGAATACCGTTACAAAGAAACTCAATAGTTGAATAATCATCAATTAACATTCTTTTTTTAAAATGAGTTCAAATGTTTTTCTAAATCGATATTAATTTAAAATTATCCCTTAACGGCTCCTGCTGCGACACCTTTTGTAATTTGTTTTCTGAAAATAAGGTAAAAAGTAAGCATAGGAACAAAACCTATAACAAGAGCGGCGAATTGTTTTCCATAATCTGAGGAAAGAGATCCTGAAAATCTAAAAATTCCTAGAGGCAGAGATTGCAGTTCTGTTTTTGAAACCAAAATATTAATAAGGGCAAACTCATTCCATATTTTCGGGATGTTTAGAATAGCAATTATGGTTATAATGGGTTTGGATAGTGGGATAATAATTGCTCTAAATATTTGCCCGTAAGTTGCTCCATCCATTCTTGCAGCCTCAATCAATGGTGTTGGAATACTCTTTAGGTACTCGGTACTGAGGTAGATAGCAGTGGGTAAAGCTGAACCTATATAAACAAGGATAACTCCAAAACGGCTATTGTAGAAGAGGTGAAAATTCTCAGCTTTCATAAGTCCTATTAACTGAAAGAAACTTCCCAGTATTTTATCTAATTGAGATACTTCAAGAAAAAGAGGTACCATAAGAGATTGGGTTGTGAGCAGTATTCCTATTATAAAGCTTTGGTAAATAGGAGCTGTTGCTTTTGACTTAATTTTGGCAAAGGCAAATCCTGCTAAAAGAGAAAGCAGTATAATTCCTGTCATTGAACTTATTGTATAGAGAAATGAATTTCCTATGAGTTTATTAAATTCCCCTATTCTCCAAGCTCCTGGATAATTCTGAAGTGTCCAGTTTATTGGAAATCCTACCATGTTTGTTCTAAATTCAACAGTAGTTTTAAAAGAATTTATAAGAAGCCAGAATATTGGATATATTGTCATAATGGTAAAAACACCCATGATGAAATAAGCAATAATCTTCCCTAAATTATTCAAAATATCTTTTGTGAGAGTTTTTTGTGAATTATCTTTTATCATTTAATCTCTCCCCCCGAATTTATTTTCAGCAAATTTTGCCATGGCTACAAGAATAAAACTAAACAAAACAATAGCTATGGATATTGCATTGGCAAAGGGATAATCAGGTGCTCCCATAAATGCATTTTCGTACATATAGATAGAGAGGACTTGCGTTATACGAGCAGGTCCTCCACCTGTCATTGCGAAAATTAAATCAAACCCGCTTAATGATCCCGCAATACAGAGTATGGCGGCGTTCATAATTACACCAGAGAGACTGGGAAGAATAATCTTGGTGAGGATTTTTCCTTCAGAGGCTCCGTCAATTTGTGCTGCTTCGAGAATGTCAGGGCTAATTTTTTGCATATTTCCAAGAAAAAGTATTAGATAAAGACCTGTCCAACTCCAAAGTGTTACAAAAAGAATAGGAATCATGGCGACGTTTCTTTGATTTAAAAAATCTGCAGACCATTTAGGTGCAAAAAGATTAGATAAATCATTTTTTAGCATAGCAAGTTGATCAGGACTGTATCCGAGAAGGAAGTCCTTGAATTTTGCTGTATTGGTGAAGGTTTGATCAACAATTGGACCGCTTAGGGAATAAATATTTTTAATAAGAGTGTCGGTAATATTAAATCCACCTGCTTGATTGAATATTGTTGTTAATTTTGAGGTATAAACATATGTGTGATATCTGTTTACAATTTCCGATAGGGGACCGTAAGGTGAGAAAATCATTCCCCACATTATACCAATAACAATAACGGATATTATTGCAGGTACATATAGTACTCCCTGCCATAAATCGCCGTAACGTACTGTATTTCGATAAATAAGGTATGCTAAAAAGAGACCCAAGGGGAGTTGTCCAAAAACAGAGATAAGAACAACATATATATTATTCTTGAGTGCATACCAGAAATTGGAATCGACAAGAAGTTTGCTGTACTGTTGAAATCCGGTAATTTCCCAAGGTTCTCCACCAAACATTTTACCGCCATTATAGTTACTTAGAGAAAGAATAAAAGAAAGGATAATCGGGAAGCCCATGACCAATAGGTATACGATAAATGCAGGTAAAATCATTAGCCAATAGGCCTTATGATCTTCAGCTTTTATGCTTTTTATTTTTGAGTGACTCACAGTTAAATTCCTTATGATTGGTATTGTATTAAAGATATGGTGTTTCTATTAAAGAAACACCACTGAGAAGTTTATTTATCTGTGGTAAGTTCTGAATCCATTGATTCTTGAATTTCAGAAGCAACTTGCTTTGGAGTTTTCATTCCAAGGCCTATTTCCTGTAATCCATTATTAAGGACAGTACATACACTAGAATTTAGTACGCCGTCAAGGACATAACATGTAGTGTCTATAGAATCGTAGTACTGCATCATCTTTGGAATAAATGGTTCCAAAGCATCACTGGTAACATCATTACGAGAGGTAATGTATCTACCCATTTCAAGGTACTGTTTTTGAACATCAACAGAGTATAGATACTTTATAAGTTTAACTGCAGCAGCTTCTTTCTCTGAACCTGCAGGGATAGCGGAAGAAATTCCATATCCACAGCCTAAGATTGTAGAGGCAGCACCAGGATTTTTCTCACCTGGAATTGCTGGAAAGTTCATAAAGGCAAAGTCATTTTTCTGTGCTTCTGGACTAATAAGAGCTGTTCCTGATGCAGGATCGGTAATAAAGGCATTCTGACGCCAATCGCCATCTATATAGAAAGCGGCCTTTCCGGCAGCAAAAAGAGCAGGAGCCTCACCATAAGAAATTTGAATTGTATTGGGAGAGATTACTCCGTCTTTGTACATTGTTTTTACAAAATTAAGAGCTTCAATGAAACCTGCATCTGTAAATTGGGCATCTCCTGCCTTTACGTTAGTAATCCAATCATTATTCATAAAACGACCAACAATGGTAGAAAAAAGACAAGATTGCATTACCCAACTGTCTTTATTTGCCATAAGAACAGTTTGTATTCCTTTTGATTTTAGTGTAGGAACCATGGCTTTAAGATCAGCATAGGTTTTAGGAATAGCAAGGCCTAAATCAGATAAAAGTTTTGTGTTAACATACATTATAGAGGAATAGGTTATGCTCTGAGGAAGTTCTGCAAGATATCCACCTGTCTGGCTTGAAGGGTCAATAGCAGCTGGTACAAAATGGGAAAGAAAATCTTCTCCAAGAAGTGGTGCTAAATCTTTTGTAAGCTTCATTTCATGTATGAGTGTGGATCGTCCAGAAGGGTACATATACATTACATCAGGCATGGTTCCTGCGGCGATGTATGCTGATATTTTCTGGTGAAAAGCTTCATTAGAGAGTTCTTCTTTTACAATAGTGATATCAGAATTGTTATCACTGAAATCTTGCCAAATAGCCTTATTATCAGCGGAACCAGGTGCAGTAGCATCAATGTAGTCAAATACCTTGAGCTCAACTTCGCTATTTGTAGCTGATTCTTTGCTACCATTAGCAAAGATGTTTCCTGTTACAAAAAAAGCAACAAGGGCTAATACGAGCAATTTTTTTGAAAGTTTCATTTTTTCTCCTCCATAAAGAGATCTAAGAAATATTTTAAAATACATAAACTATGTACATTCAACGCTTAAGCAGTAGCTTTCGGTCTAATCTAAACTAGCAACAGGAAACTTGTTTATCGAAAAAAGGTGCTGT
>CAYWGU010000197.1:0-4367 GCA_964457975.1 uncultured Spirochaetaceae bacterium
TTTCACCTATTAAAAACTAATTAATGTGATGTCCTACTTCTTGTAGGCATCATCGTGGATTCCAGCTATTGCTCTACCACTTGGTTCATTCTGTGCTGTAAATGATGCATCCCATTTAAGAGCTGTTGCTGTTGAACAGGCAATTGATGCTTCATGTGGTACACAGTTTACTGCTGCTTCACTTGGGAAGAACTTACTGAATATTATTCAGTAATAACCTGCTTCTTTGGTGGATGGGGTATTGATAGGGAATCTATTTCCTATTATTGCAAATTGCTTATCAGTAATGGCTTTATCAGTCATTTCTTTTAAAGTATCAAGTAGGCTATATCCAACGCCATCACTGAATTGTTCTTTCTGTCTCCAAGCAACTTCTTCAGGTAGCATGTCTTCGAATGCTTTACGTACTATGTACTTCTCTATCTTATCATTACATAACTTGTCTTCTACTTTAAGATTCATAGCAATATCTATGAATTCTTTGTCTAAGAAAGGGACTCTTCCTTCAACTCCCCATGCTGCTAATGATTTATTAGCTCTAAGGCAATCATATAAGTGAAACTTGTTCATCTTTCTTACTGACTCTTCATGGAACTCTCTTGATTCTGGTGGTTTTTTATTTTCCTATTCAATTAACCTTGCCCTTTTTTAATTAATTAATCCTTGACTTAATGGCGACACCAAAGTAAACTGTATTTAATAGTACCCACTAGGAAAAGATATTTATATTTTTTGCTGGTGGGTCAGTCATTTAAAAAATAAAATGAATAAATATATAGACGAAAAACAAAGTATTAAAAAGAATTATGACAAGAAACCTTTAACTTATAAGGAACAATTAAATAAATTAATAGAAAGAGGATTGATTATAGAAGATGAAGAGGAAGCTTTGAATCTTATTTCTCATATTAATTATTACCACTTAGAAGCTTATTGGTATTCTTTTTATCAAAAAAATGAAGAAAATAAAGAGCATGTTTTTTGTCCCGGTGTAACCTTTAATAATATTTGGAATATTTATACTTTTGATAGGAAATTACGTAGTTTATTTGTTAAAGCCCTAGAGAGAATTGAAATATCCTTTAGAACTCAATTTGTTTATTATGTATCTCATGGGGCATCTGCCTTTCCTTTTGATGAAGAAGTTTTTGGGTTTAATGAACCTTATTATACTAAAACTGGTATTCTTAGAGATGAAAAGGAATTTTCTTTAAAAAAATTACGAAAGGATATACAAAATAATTCTAATGAGAATTATATCAAGCATTTTTATAGTATTTATAATAATGAAATTCCTCCTATTTGGATGGTAGGAGAAATTCTATCTTTTGGTTCTGTTTCCTGTTGGTTTAGTAAAATTATAGATAAAGATATAAAGGAAAACATTAGTGCTATTTATGGAGTTAGTCCAAAAGTATTAAAATCTTGGATGCAGCATCTTATATATATTCGTAATTGTTGCGCTCATCATGGAAGATTATGGAATAGAATATGTACTATTACTCCTTCTACAAAGACTAAAGTTATTGAAACTAAAATGAATAGTGAAATGATAGGTGAAATATTTAATAATGAGCGTAGAATTTATAATACAATCTTAATAATAGATTATTTATGGGATTTGCTATGTTTTGATAATGATTACCCTTGGCGTTTTAAAGTTTTAGACTTGATTCATGAATATAAAATTGAAGAAAAAGTAATGGGGTTTCCTGAAAATTGGGAAAAAGATCCTTACTGGTCAAAAGAACGAGATTTTAGTGGTAAAAAATTTCTGTAACATTAGAAAATTTCAAAATAAAAAATCCTACCAAAGTCTCGTACTAAAAGACTCTGGTAGGTGAGAAAATAATTTAGGCTTTCACCTATTAAAAACTAATTAATGTGATGTCCTACTTCTTGTAGGCATCATCGTGGATTCCAGCTATTGCTCTACCACTTGGTTCATTCTGTGCTGTAAATGATGCATCCCATTTAAGAGCTGTTGCTGTTGAACAGGCAATTGATGCTTCATGTGGTACACAGTTTACTGCTGCTTCACTTGGGAAGAACTTACTGAATATTATTCAGTAATAACCTGCTTCTTTGGTGGATGGGGTATTGATAGGGAATCTATTTCCTATTATTGCAAATTGCTTATCAGTAATGGCTTTATCAGTCATTTCTTTTAAAGTATCAAGTAGGCTATATCCAACGCCATCACTGAATTGTTCTTTCTGTCTCCAAGCAACTTCTTCAGGTAGCATGTCTTCGAATGCTTTACGTACTATGTACTTCTCTATCTTATCATTACATAACTTGTCTTCTACTTTAAGATTCATAGCAATATCTATGAATTCTTTGTCTAAGAAAGGGACTCTTCCTTCAACTCCCCATGCTGCTAATGATTTATTAGCTCTAAGGCAATCATATAAGTGAAACTTGTTCATCTTTCTTACTGACTCTTCATGGAACTCTCTTGCATCTGGTGCTTTATGGAAATAAAGGTAACCATTAAATAGCTCATCTGCACCTTCGCCTGATAATACCATTTTTATTCCCATAGATTTAATTACTCTTGCAAGTAGGTACATTGGAGTTGCTGCTCTAACTGTTGTAATATCGTAGGTCTCCAAGTGATATATAACATCATCAAGGCAATCCAATGCTTCTTGTATTGTAAAGTGTACTTCATGGTGAACAGTACCCAATGAATCTGCAACAATTTTAGCTGCCTTTAAATCAGGTGATCCATCAAGTCCTATTGCAAATGAATGAAGTCGTGGCCACCAAGCAATACCACTTTCATTTTCTTCAATTCTTTTCTGTGCATGTTTTGCAACAAGGGCTGTTATAACACTGCTATCAAGTCCACCTGATAACAATACGCCGTATGGAACATCACACATCAACTGTCTAACAACAGCTGCTTCTAATCCTTCTTTTACTGCCTTGATGCTGTCTTGAGCAGATCTGGTAACTTTATCAAAGTCCTGCCAATCTCTCTTATACCATTGTACTGGTTCTTTAATATCACTCGTAAGGAAGTGGCCTGGAAGGAACTCACACAAAGAAGGACAAGTTCCTTCTAGGGCCTTTAACTCACTAGCAACATAGTAGTGTCCATCGGTATCCCAACCCTGATAAAGGGGAATAATTCCTATGTGGTCTCTTGCTATTAAGTATTTATCTTCTACGCTATCATAGATAGCAAAAGCGAAAATACCATTAAGCATATCAAGGAAGCCTGATCCATATTTTATATATAATGGTAGTATTACCTCACAGTCACTTTCGGTCGTAAAATCATACTCTCTGTCGAACTCTTTTCTGAGCTCTTTATGATTATAAATCTCACCGTTTGCTGTTAAAATATACTTTCCATCTTTTGAATAAAGGGTTTGTTTACCTGAAAGTGAATCAACTATGGACAATCTCTCATGAGATAAAATACATGTCTTACTACAATAGATACCAGACAATCCGGTCCTCTGTGTCTAATCTTCTTAGACATAGATAGTACTCTCTGTCTGTCATCCTCACCTGATTCTTCTATATCAAACTCAAAAGAATCCCAAAGAAATAAATCACTTTAATTATTAAAAATCTACAAGAAGTTATCACAGAGTTAAGCATCACAATAAGAGATTTGGGGATGGGAAATTATATATATCGCCGAGAAATGAACATGGGGAATATCCAGTTGTTTAACTATCTATTTTCCTTATAAATTCTTGAGCTAAAGTTAGATTATAGAGGTGTGATAAATTGCCAAACTAATAGTATTTTTAAAATCAATGGTGCTTTACTGAATAATTAGTGGAGTTCTTAGCTCTATTAATGGTGTTGACCTCATGCACCAATGGTGCATTTTTTATGCAATAGTTAACCAATGAGAAAAAATAAAAATCTAACGTAACGGTTAGAAATAACATATACTAAGACCTTTAATTTTATTACTCTTTAGCTATTTGATAGAAATACTTTTTGTGTCTAAAAAGTTGTTTATATGGTAAATTGTTAGTAAAAAATCATTTACAACTTGGTTTTATGCACTAAACATCAAAAATTCAATTATCAAGATTAGATTGTGAATTTATAAAAAATAAAACTTGACTTATACATTTTTGTAACTTATTGTTACCCTAAATCGAAATTTGGGGGAGATATTCAATGAATATTTTAGTTGTTGGAATTGTTGTGGTTTATTTGTGTATAATGCTAGGAATTGGTTATTACTCTTCAAAGAAAATTAAGAGTAATGAAGACTTTGTTTTAGCAGGTAGAAGATTGGGACCAATTTTGTTAGCTGGAACTCTAGCTGCCACTGAAATTGGTGGAGGTAGTTCTTTAGGAGTTGTAGAAAAATCTTATGGTTCTTGGGGTTT
>CAYWGU010000198.1:0-4358 GCA_964457975.1 uncultured Spirochaetaceae bacterium
GGAATGGATAAAGAAAGAATTGATGAAATAAAACCTGTAATCATTTTATCTCCTTTTTTTTCTTAAATATATTTAAGATCTGTTCAATCATTAATGGTGCAGCAACAAATAATACAACCAAAGCCTGTACAACACTTACAAATTCTGTAGGTATTCTGCTTGTCATATTCAAGAAGTTTGCACCATTTCTGAGTAGGCCAAAGATGAAGCCTGAAACTATTATTCCAATTGGAGAATCATTAGCTAAGGCAGCCACTGAAATTCCACCAAATCCATAATCAGCTGAAAAACCTGCAACGAATCTTCTATTAACACTCATTACCTGTACTGTTCCACCAAGACCTGCTATTGCACCACTTAAAAACATAGAAAATAAAACAACACGACTAACTTTTATTCCTGCTGTTTGAGCAGCACGCTTATTCTGTCCTACTGCTTTTATCTCATATCCCATTTTCGTTTTATCTATAAAAACCTTGATGCAAATAGCAATCATAATAACTATTATTATTCCCCAAGTTAATTGTGTTTTTTCAAATAATTTAGGTAATAAAGCAGTTGGAAGCATTCTTTCTGTTTGCGCCGTTGGACCCTCAGCTTTTAAGGGATAAGTAACGAGATAACTAGTAAAATTAATAATAATGAAGTTGGTCATCATTGTGGTGATAACTTCGTTAGAACCAAATCTTACCTTTAGCCAACCTATAAATAATCCTGCCAATCCACCAGCAAGCATTCCTGAAATCATCACCAACAAGATATGTATTATAAAAGGCACATGAAAATCAATTGTACCAACCAAAGCTCCTACAAGAGCTCCAACATAGAGTTGTCCTTCCACTCCTAGATTAATCAATGTAGCTTTTTTCGCTACCATGAAGGCTAACCCTGTAAAGATAAGGGGAGTTGCCTGTACCAATGAATTGGATATCCCTGTTTTGGAACCTAATGCTCCTTTAAATATTACGCCATACGCTGTAATAGGATTGTAGCCACAAATTAGCATAATCAAAGCACTTACTAGCAGAGCTAAAAATAAAGCAAACACAGGAACTATAAGATTTTTTGTATTACTCGTATTAATCATTTAAAGTTCCCCCTGTCATCAACAATCCAAGCTCAAGCTGATTTGTTTGATTTTTATCCAATATATAGTTGATTTTTCCATTATAAATCACGGCTATTCTGTCTGATAGATCATATACTTCTTCAAGATCTGCAGAAATTAAAAGTATAGCCTTTCCCTCTTTCTTCAACTTCAGAATTTGCCTATGTATATATTCCATTGCACCCACATCCACCCCTCTAGTCGGTTGAGCGACAATGAGTACATCAGGGTTTTGTGATACAACCCTAGCAACTACAACTTTTTGTTGATTTCCTCCGGACAAAGAACCGACAAGTACTCTTTCATTCGGAGTTTTGATTTTATATTCTTTAATAGCTTTTAAAGTATTTTCTTTAGAATTTTTAAAATTTAAAAATCCATGTTTTACATACTCTGATAAGTTGTGATATCCAAGAATAAAATTCTCTTCTATGGTCATCTGAGAAATCAAACCACGATCCAATCTATCTTCAGGAATGTGACCAATTTTAGCTCTCAGAAAATCTGATGACTGACCTTTTATTTCAATTCCATCCTTTACTATTTTTGCAGAATTGGAAGTTCTTAAACCTGTAAGAATTTCAATTAATTCAGTTTGACCATTACCGTCAACTCCAGCTATTCCTAGAACTTCACCTTTTCTAATTTCAAAATTAATATCAGTTAAAACATCTCTTCCATCTTTCTTTAAATTACAATTTTTAACAAAAAAATAAGGTTCTCCGATATTACTTTCTTCTGCTCTAATATTAAGCTCGACCTCTCTACCAACCATCATCTCAGCTAGAATCTTTTCATTTACATTTTCTAGAGTTTCTCTATGACGAATCATTTTCCCATCTCTTAAAACAGAAATACAGTCCGCAATTTCTAGAGTTTCTTTTAATTTATGAGTTATTATTACTATGCCTGTTCCATCTTCTTTTAATTGACGCATTATTATAAATAATTCCCCAACCTCTTGTGGTGTTAGCACAGCAGTAGGTTCATCAAGAATTAATATCTTAGCACCACGATAGATAGCTTTTAATATTTCTACTCTTTGCTGTTCCCCAACAGATAGATCTTTAACATAGGCATTAGCATCTATGTTGAAATGATATTTATCAATCAACTCCTGTACTTGTTTCTTTGCTCTGGCATAATCAATAAATAAACCTTTCTTTAATAGTGGTTCATTATTCACAATTATATTTTCAGTTACAGTCATTACAGGTGTTAGCATAAAATGTTGATGAACCATACCAATACCCAAATCAATAGCCATTTTTGGATTCTTAATTTGGACTAGATCCCCATTTATCTCAATTGTTCCTTTTTCTGAATTTAACATGCCATATAAAACTTTCATAAGGCATGTTTTACCAGCACCATTCTCCCCTAAGAGAGAATGGATTTCACCAGCTTTTATCATAAAAGAAACATTATCAACGGCTCTAACTAAAGGAAATTGCTTGATGATATCTTTCATTTCTATTATTTTAATCAATTTTTTTTCCTAGATTTATTCATTTTTAGAAATATTGATTTTCAGAAAGCCAATTTTCTAAATCATCCGTATTTTCACAGATTACCAAGTCACCACCAATAATTCTGGATTCTATAGTTGCTATTGCATCAGCAATATGTTGAGGAATTTCTACTTCTGATTGAGCTCTAGAATACCCTACAACACCTTCTGCAATACCATTCTTTGAACTTACTGGTTCCCATTTATTCTCTATTACAGAAACTACTTCATCATAAATCATTTCATCAACATTTCTGATTGAAGTTGCAGGAATCACTGTTGGTTCAATATAATTTTGATTACCACCTACACCAAAGGCATAGATTCCAGAATCTTTAGCACCGTTAAATACACCAAGTCCTGAAGCACCTGCAATTGGTTGAATAAAATCAGCTCCACGGTTAGCCATAGAAACAGCAACTTCTTTTCCCTTAGCAGGATCATTGAAAGAACCTACAGTTACTTTTAATACCTTACATGTAGGGTTTACATATCTTGCACCTGCTTCAAATCCCATTACACCAGTTTGTAGACTTGGAAAATCCATTCCTAATATTACACCAATTGTATTATCTTCATTTGCTCCTGGCATATCTGATAGAGTTCCTAATCCTGCATAAACACCACATAAGAATGTTTGATCTTGCCATCTAGTTTCAATAGAATGCAAATTGTCCATATCCATAGTTGTATCTACAATAGAGAATTTTTGATCTGGATAATCTGGACAAACTTCTTTAAAAGCATCTACCATGTCATTGCCTATACCAATAATTAAATCATAACTGCTTGAATCCGCAAATTGTCTTAGAGCAATTTCAAAATCACTTGAAGTTTGTGGTTCAAAATAATTGAAGGTGATATTATATTCTTCTTGTGCTTTTAATAGGCCTGCATAAGCCATATCATTGAAATTCTTATCACCCAAACCACCAGTTGATAGACAAATTGCTACACTAATAGATTTGTTACTATCATCAACTATTGCCGTTTCTTCTGAATTACCACCTGCAAAAAGACTGGCACAACTAGCACTTACCAACAATAAAACTAACAAAATACTTATTTTCTTCATATTCACTCCTTAAATAAAAACTTATGATCTAAGGATTGCACGGTTTTATTGACAAGGACAGTGACAAATGGCACTCTATGAAAAAAAGAGGTTTTTTTAACAATATGACAGACCAAGAAAAATTAAAAAATATCATTTCAAACTTTCCAATTAGTTTAAAAGAGCATCTCATTTCAGTATCTTTTAAAAAAAATGAAAGAATAATAAAAGAAGGTGACTTGGTTAATTATGGCTATTTATTTACTTCCGGAAGTTTTGATATTATAAAAACAGATATTAATGAAAACAACTATATTCTTGCAAAAGACCAAGAAGCTTTTACTTGTTGTTTGATGGATATTTATTCAAATCATACAACTCAATGCAGCACAGTAATTGCTACTTCAGAAATACATGGATATAAATTCCCAAGGAAATATGCAGAATTACTCTTAAAGTCAGATTCAAATTTTACTATATTTTTAATTACGTTATGGGCAAATATATTTTATGCAACAAATGTAAGCCCAACGAATTACCCTTTATATCCTTTCAAATATAAAATTTTAAAATACTTTGCTATTCAAGGAACAGACAACAATACAATCATTATAAATTTAAGTAGAAATGTATTAAGTGAAATAATTGGCTGTTCAAAAAGAACAATTTTTCGATTATTGAAAGAT
>CAYWGU010000199.1:0-4318 GCA_964457975.1 uncultured Spirochaetaceae bacterium
AAAAAAGTTATTTCATCTGCTCATAACTTAAAAAAGTTGATGTTTGGATTTGGTATTTGGCAAGAAAAAAACACACCAAGTCCAATGGATAAATTTTTAAATAAGGGACTACTAAACAGGTGTTAGTAAGTAATCTTTTTTTATCAATCTTTAAGTAACTTTATCGATTTATTTGTAAGGTCTTTAATTAAAATTCTAAAAATAGAAAATTTTATAGATTTTTTTATTTATAGAAAAAATATTAGATGATTGGATGAAAAAAAATCCTCCATCAATTTCTTGAAGAAGGATTTATGGGCCCAGTAAGACTTGAACTTACGACCCACGGATTATGAGTCCGATGCTCTAACCAACTGAGCTATGAGCCCGATGTTAATGTTCAATATTAATGACTAATTAACGATTGATTTTATAGCATATTCCAAACCTTTAAGCAAGTGCATTTATTTAAAAAATATTTATTTTTTCATTTCTTGCTTATGATAATTCATAGGGATATGATATTATTCCACCTAAATCATAGACTTGATTGTACCCTAAATATGTTAATTCAGTTGCTGCTAATCTGGATCTTGCACCAGATTTACAGTACAAGACTATCCGGCTATCTTTTGATTTAAATGATTGATTTGCTAAATTGCTTATTATATTAAGTGGAATGTTGATTGCCTTTTGTAAATGCCCAAAATTGAACTCTTCCTCTGTTCTTACATCAATTAAATAGAAGTTTTCTTTGTTTTCAATCATATTTAATGCTTCATCAGGTTCAATGGTGTTGTATTCTGCTTTTTTGTTTGTCTTTTTCATTTGTCTTTTCCACTTAATATATTCATGGACTGGCTTTTGATTTTTGCTATTTTGTTGTTCCATCGGGGTAGTTGTTAACAGATCCCAAATCATAAATCTCAGTGTATCCTTTTTTTATTAATTTCTTTGCAGCTTTAATAGACCTTGAACCTGATAGACAATAAACAACAATGAAGTCATCTTTGTTTTTAAAGGTGCTCTCTGCTACAACATCGAGGTTTTGAAGTGGAATATTTTTTGCTGTTTTTATATGTCCAACTTTATATTCACCCTCAGTTCTTGCATCAACAAGAAAGAACTCTTCTTTATCATCAATCCATTCTTTTAGTTCTGGTCCACTTAGTTTATGGTACTCAGCACCGTTTGGTCCTGTTATCTTTTGGTTGTTTCTTAATAAACTAAAAATAATGGCCAATGCTATTATTGCCATTAATGAAAGTGTGCTGTTATCCATAAAGTCCTCTCAACTTATAAAATTTCCTATATTAATATTAGTTATTTTTAATATTTTTGAAAGTGATTAAGTTACTTTAATACTTTTTGTTACATAATTTATAATCTTATGATAGTATTGCTACCGTGGAGAATAAAGAAATGAAAAAAAAATTATTGATTACAATGCTAGTAGCATCTCTTGTTACAGGAACTTTGTTTGCAGGGAATTTTAGTTTTAAATTTGGTTCTATGGCTCAGCATCCAGATTATTTATTTGGAATCCTTCCAACTTATTTGAATGTTGGAGCAGTTTATGATGGGATTTCTTTGATAGAAGGAAATGAAACAGAAATTCAGTTTTATCAAGGATTAGGTTTTACTCAAAGAGTATTATATCAAGATAAAATAAGTGGAGCACCAAATGCAATTGGAACTGCTGTAGAGAATGCTGCTAATGCAACCACTGCTAATTTATTTAGCATTGATTCAACCCTTAAAATTCAACAAGGATTTCTTGAAGATGATTGTTTAATTGCTAATGTTGGTATCAAGGCTGCGTATGAAAGGTTATATGATGAATCAGTTCTTTCAAGTAGTTCTGTTTATACCGATTTAAATGATAGTAGCAATATATATAACTGGTTAATAGGTAGTGTTAAATATGATAAGATGGTGGATACCATATTTACTCAAGATGGTTATTCTGGTGAATTCGAATTCACATATGCTCCATCCATAACAAATTCAACATCAGATTTTTATAGTGCAATCTTGGATCTACAATATGCTAAGACACTATATACCTTAGAATCAGCAAGAAATGGTAGAAACCTTTTATCAGTGGTTTTGATTGATAGATTCTCAACAAGCTATACACAGGGTGATATGGTTCCAACCTCTTATCAGAGCAAGGTGGCTCTTGGTGACAAGGTTAGAGGTTTTGAAGGTTATACTTATAATACAGCCTTCAATATGGTTAATAACCTGGACTTGAGAGTTGGTACATTTGAAATAACTGATTACCCAGCTGTTATTCTTCCAAGATTTAACTTCTTCTTAGATGCTGGTTTTGCAGCTGGTGATTATCTAAACAGTGATGTTTCAATTTCAGCAGAGGATTGCTTCTTGATGAGTACAGGTTTGCAGGCAACAGTTGATATTGGCGATATGATTGATTTAGGTTATCAAATTGCTTATCTAATCAGTGGTGAAAATCTATCAAAGGGCGTAGGGTCCTCACTTGTTGGTTCTATAACCTTCTTCCTGATGTTCTAGATTTTTAGCAATTATAATATTTATGGCTTCTCTGGTTTTTTACTGGAGAGGCTTTTTTATCAATTGATGAATCTGTGTTTTTTCTTAAATGCTAATTAAATTCACAGTAATTACTTTGAAATATTGAAATCAAAGCAAGTTATGTATATAATCAGATTCTATGAGTAATAAGAAAATTGTATCTACACATTGGGCGGATATTAACGCCGATAAAATCATCCGCGAAAAGGGTGAAAAAGACTGCTATACTTGTGCCAGCGGCATTACGCCTTCAGGTACAGTTCACATAGGTAACTTTCGTGAAATCATTTCTGTTGAATTAGTTGCACGTGCACTTAGGGATAAGGGCAAGAATGTACGATTCATTTATAGTTGGGATGACTACGATGTATTTCGAAAGGTTCCTAAAAATATGCCAGAACAAGAACTATTGGAAAGCTTTTTAAGAAAACCAATTACATTGGTTCCTGATACATTAAAACGTGCTGAAAACTATGCACGTGGTAATGAGCTGGATGTTGAAAAGATTTTACCAACAGTTGGTGTAAAACCTGAATACCTCTATCAAGCAGATCGTTACAGATCTTCTTATTATGCAGAAGGTATCAAAAATGCACTTGTACATAAAGAAGAGATCAAAGCACAGATTAATGAATTCAGAACACAACCATTGGCAGAAGACTGGTGGCCTGTTTCTGTATTCTCATCATTCACAGATAAAGATAACACAACCATCCTAAGTTGGGATGGCGAATATGGTGTTACCTACAGAGATGATGATACAAAGCAAGAAGAAACCATTGATTTAAGAAAGACTCCATATGCAAAGCTTCCTTGGAGAATAGATTGGCCAATGAGATGGAAAAGTGAAGAAGTTGATTTTGAACCAGCTGGTAAGGATCATCACAGTGAAGGTGGATCCTTTGATACAAGTAAGAAGATTGTTAAATTATTTGGCGGTGAGCCTCCTGTATCATTTCAATATGACTTTATTTCAATTAAAGGTCGTGGAGGTAAGATTTCAAGTTCTTCAGGTGAGGTTATTAGCCTTTATGATGTACTTGAAGTATACACTCCAGAACTTTGTCGTTACATGTTTGTTGGAACACGTCCTAACACTGAATTTGCAATTTCATTTGATCTTGATGTATTGAAGCTATATGAAGATTACGATAAGTGTGAGAGGATTTACTTTGGACTTCAAAGTGCAAACGAGAAGAAGACAGCTAAGGAATCACGTATCTATGAGTTAAGTCAGGTTGGCGATATTCCAACAACTGCTAGCTATCAAATTCCTCTCAGACACCTTTGTAACTTATTGCAAAGTCATGGTGGTGATATTGAAGCTGCTATTGCAACACTTGATGATATTACACCAGATCAAATAGATAGATTAAGACAAAGATGTACTTGTGCTTGGAACTGGATCACTACTTTCTCTCCTGAAGATTTCAGATTTGCTCTTGCAACTGAAGATACTCCATTGGTTGAAGTAACTGATTTAGAAAGACAGGCAATTAAATCATTGATTGAAAAAGTAGCTAAGATTGAGACTTATGAAAGCAATAAGGCTTTTGGAAATGATATGTATTCATGTGCAACAGATATTGATCTGGAAACATCAGAATTCTTTAAGGTTGTTTATAAAGCCTTAATTGGTAAGGAAAAGGGACCAAAACTTTCACAGTTCATTGAAATTTGTGGTAAGGATAAAGTTCTTCCAATCTTAACTAGATATTAAGATTTAATTCTTGCATATAAAATATAATAGAAAGGATGCTTTGAGCGTCCTTTCTGTGTT
>CAYWGU010000200.1:0-4282 GCA_964457975.1 uncultured Spirochaetaceae bacterium
GCAATGATCTTTGTTGTCTTAATTCTTGCAGAAACTTTAGGAATTTGGTATATCAATAATAAATTGAATATCGATCCTGGTAAATTATATGATGCAATTTTTGTTTTTCGATTATCTGTTTTAGCAACTGTAATTAACATAATTAGCATTCCTTTTCAAGGTCTGATTACAGCAATGGAGAATTTTAGAGTTCGAGCATCAATCGAAATAATCAGAGCGATATTTAGGCTGGTTTTTGTTATTTCACTTGGATTTTTCTTAGGAAATAAATTAAGAATTTATGCTGTGATGATGACAATATTAGCTTTAGTTCCTTCTTCATTGTTTATCCTTTATTGTAAAAGAGTTTATTCAAAAATTATTTCATGGAACTTGCAAAATGATAAAGAAAAGTATAAGGAAATGATCGCTTTTTCCGGGTGGACAATGATTGGTGCTTCTGCCTATGTCGGCAAAGCTACCGGTTCGCAACTTATCATTAATGCATTCTTTGGAACTGTGCTTAATGCGGCGTTTGGGATTGCAAACCAACTTAATAAATTTATCATAATGTTCTCAAGTAACCTTGGTCAAGCGGCCATTCCTCAAATCACCAAAAGTTATAGTGGTGGAGATCATTTAAGATCAACTAGTTTAGTTGCATATATCAGTAAATATTCTTTTTTGTTAATGCTTATACCTGCTTTACCTATTTTGTTAGAAACAGAATTTTTGTTAAGGCTTTGGTTGGGAGAGGTGCCAGCTTATACAGTAGCTTTTAGCAGATTAATGATAATTAATGGTTTAATCGATAGTTTATACTCAGGCATCCCTTCTGCAATTCAAGCTTCCGGTAAAATTAAATGGTTTCATATAATAACTAGTACTATCATGTTGCTTAGTCTACCAATAGCTTATGTCTTGTTTAAGATTGGATATCCTCCTTTTTGTATTCAAGTTATTTATATCTCAACTGCCATTATTAATATTTTTATAAGTCTTGTTTTACTCAAAAAGATTATTAATTTCGATGTTGTGTATTTGATTAAAACCTCATACTTGAGAGTTTCTTTTGTAGTTGTTTCAATATTACCTTTCTTTTTAATAAAAAATTTATTTACGCCCAGCTTGATAAGATTTATTTTAATCTCAACTATCTCTATAATTTTTTCACTGTTGATGATTTATTTAATTGGTTTTGAACATAAAGAAAAAATACTGGTTAGCAAAGGCATTATATTTTTAAAAAATAAATTAAGGTCAACTTCCTAATGGAAATATCTCATTTTGCTCCGGTGCTGATTCCAACTCTTAATAGATTTGAACATTTTAAAAGATGCGTAGAATCTTTGTCTCAATGTAACTGTGCTGAAAATACAGATCTCTTCATTTTTCTGGATTATCCATTAAAGGAAATTGAATGGGAAGGCTATAATCAAATTGAAGCTTACATCAAATCAATTAATGGATTTAAAATTGTAAATATAATTAAAAGAACTAAGAATTTTGGTGCTATGAAGAATTACGAAGAAGGTATGTCGGAAATCTTTGAATCGTTTGATAGGGTAATATATACCGAAGATGACAATGAGTTTTCACCGAATTTTCTAGAATATATTAATAAAGGGTTGGATAAGTTTGAAAATTATGAGAATGTTCTGTCAATTTGCGGACATCGTCCAATTATTAATATACCTAAAGAATATAAGTTTAATTACTATTATGCAAAGGGATTTTCAGCCTGGGGATTTGGTATTTGGAAAGAACAGTATAAAAAATTTAATTATTCTACAAAAGATTTAATAACTTATCTAAGACATAAAAAATATAAAAAAAAATTGAAATTTTATCATGAAGATTTTTATTATACTGTTCTCAACAAAATACGTAATAATTCATTTCTGTATGGAGATGGGGCTATTGCTTTGGATTTGATAAAAACAGATCAATATTGCATTTATCCAACTATCTCAAAAGTTAGAAATTATGGGCATGATGGTAGCGGTGTACATGGTGGAAATAAATTACAGGATTTTTGCGTAAATCAAGAAATAGATTATGAAAAAGCATTTGATTTTGATGATGATGTTCCATATGTAGATTATAAAATCGAAAAAGCTCTTCGAAATTACTCTAAAGTATCTTCAATCAGAAAGATAAAATTTTTTATTAAAAAACTTATTAACAAAATAATTTATAAGGAATTATGATGAAGAAAATATTGGTAACAGGCTCCGATGGATTCATTGGTTCTCACCTTACAGAAGAACTAGTTAATCAAGGATATAATGTAAAAGCTTTTGTTTATTACAACTCTTTTAATTCCTGGGGGTGGTTGGATACGTTGTCTGATGAGATTAAAAATAATATTGAAATTTTCTCAGGTGATATTCGTGATCCAAATGGAGTTCGAATTGCAATGGAAGGGTGTGATACAGTTTTTCATCTAGCTGCCCTAATTGCTATTCCTTTTAGTTACCATTCACCTGACAGTTATGTAGATACAAATATTAAAGGAACTCTAAATGTTCTCCAAGCGGCTAAACTTCTCAACACTAAACGTGTCTTGGTTACTTCTACTTCTGAGGTTTATGGCACAGCTCAATTTGTGCCAATAACAGAAGAACATCCTTTTCAAGGACAATCTCCCTACAGTGCTACAAAAATAGGAGCTGACCGACTAGCTGAATCATTTTTTCGCTCTTTTGACCTGCCGGTTACTATTGTTCGGCCTTTTAACACTTTTGGTCCCCGCCAATCGGCAAGAGCAGTAATCCCGACAATAATAACTCAATTACTTGATGGTATGGTAGAGATTAAACTTGGTAGCGTATCACCGACACGGGATTTTTCATTTGTGAAGGATACTGTAAATGGCTTTATTGAAATTGCCAAATCAGCTAAAACAATTGGACAGGAAATTAACATTGCTACTCAATCAGAAATATCCATAGGAAACTTGGCAACAGAACTGATTCGTCAAATAAATCCAAATGCAAAAATCGTCTGCGATGAGCAGCGACTCCGACCAGAAAAAAGCGAAGTAAATCGTTTATTTGGTTCCAACGAAAAGCTGAAAAGATTAACAAATTGGGAACAGCAATATTCTTTGGAAGATGGATTGAAAGAAACAATAAAATGGTTTAGTAAGAAAGAGAATTTAGCTCAATATAAAACTAAAATTTACAATTTGTAAGAAGTATATTATGAATAAACTAAAAATCGTCTGGCTTTGCCACTTCACCAGCGAAGAAGTGCAAGCAAAGCTCCCCCTCTGGAAAAAGAAAGATGAATTTGCGCCTTGGATACCAAATAAAATTAAAGGGATGATTGGGCAAAATGATATTGAACTTTACATCATATCCCCTCATGAATACTTGAAAAAGGATACTTCATATTCGGAGAACAATATTCATTTTCATTTTATCCCTTATGGTATACCAATTATTCATCGTCATTGGCCGGCTAAATTTCGTTTTGATGTTTATAATAACTTTTCTACATTTAGATATAAAGTGAGAAAAGCTATAAAGGAAATTAATCCGGATTTAATAAATCTGATTGGGGCTGAGAATGCCTATTACAGTTCCTCAATTTTAGATTTTAAAGATCAATATCCAATTTTAATATCAATTCAAGGCTTTATCAGTCAGTTAAAGGGTATGGAAGGAGATTCAGCTGTAAGACGAAAAAGAATTGAAATTGAAGAAAAAATCTTGCGAGAATTTCAA
This sequence comes from uncultured Spirochaetaceae bacterium, assembly GCA_964457975.1. GTDB lineage: Bacteria > Spirochaetota > Spirochaetia > Sphaerochaetales > Sphaerochaetaceae > Pleomorphochaeta. The sequence goes on from CAYWGU010000200.1 coordinate 3,711, forward strand.
TATCATTGTGGCGAACAAGATTCCTCTACCTACATTACAAATTACAATGCAAATCATACCTTTTATAGGCTATACTTCCCCGTTAATGAAGAATTAGCTTTGTCAACCGTTAAAAAAGAGAAAACATACGACTGCATTTATTATGGTAGACTAGGCAAAATTAAAGGTACCAAAGAATTTATTAAGGTGATAGCTGAAATAAAGAAAACAATTCCTTATGTAAAAGCTTGCATAGTGGGCTCCGGGGATGCCATGTTCTACAAAGCTATAGCAGAAGAATTGGGGTGTTCGGAAAATATAGATTTTCCGGGATTTATGAAAACTCAAAAAGAATTATTTGAGAAAGTTAAGGCAGCGAAAGTTTTTCTAGCACCACCCTTACTCGAAAGGCTTTCCATGACCATCAGAGAGGCAATGTTTTTAAAAGTGCCAATAGTTGCTTATGCAACTGGAGGCATACCCTATATTAACGAATTTGATGAAAATATATTAATGGTTAAAACAGGTGAGTATCAAGCCATGGCGGAAAAGACTATATTACTTTTGCAAAACGATAAAATGAGAGAAGATTT
>CAYWGU010000201.1:0-4236 GCA_964457975.1 uncultured Spirochaetaceae bacterium
TCTCAATTATGTTCGAATATTAAATCCAGACATTTTCCTGCAAGATAAAATTTTCCCTTCTTGTCAACCTTGACTGACTTTTCCGCCTGGGTGGATTCAATTTTCAATTATCCTTACCCTCTATTACTTGTCTTCTTCCACATTTTCCAACAATACACTTAAACGATCAATAATTGCATAAGGTAGCACTCTCTTTCACCTCCTATGAATTTGCTTCATATAAAATCATAAGACCCTGCATGATCTTCCTATTTGCTGTCTAATATAATCACCGATGGGCTTGTTTCCAAAAATAAATACCAGATAACAATTTTTACTGTTCCAAGCTATACGTAATATAATCTCCGAAGCAAAAAAAGTAACTTGTTTTTTAATTCTGATTTTCTTATTAGAAGTTGTTAATGATACTCCGAAATAAAATCATTTACTTTTGCTTAATATATTTGACAAATGATATTGGTAGCTACATGTTAGCAAGCTTCTGGAGCATAAAGACCTGCAATCGACTCAGATATATGCAAAGCTGATAGATAAGAAAAAGGATGAAGCTATTGACAAGTTGCCGGAGTTGTAGCTCTTCCGTTATTCATTAATGATATTAACAGCTTCATTCCAATAATAAAAGGTTTCTCCAGCACTAGGCGCAGCAATCTCTATCTGGTTATTATAATTATAATTTTGATTTTGTCCAGTGTCTACTACCGGATATGTGATCTGTGCCAGTAAAAGTGCTGTCGTCAACACCATTAATATCAGTATGATCTTTTTCATGATTTCACATCCTGACAAAAAATTCATTTCTAACATTCAATGAGTGGCTTTGATTCAAACTTTAGATTCCATCCTAAAACTATCAAAGATTACACATAGCACTAGATCCCCAACAGAATCTTGTTGATGCTTACTTCATCAGCTTTCACTTAGGAGTTGAGCTACAGCAATGCTCATTCTATTAGTTTTTTTTAAATTAAATGCCATTAGTTAACATCAAACTTATAAATTATTTAAAACCATCTTGGTAGTAATGCACTCCACTTTCTACTATGTCCTTTATTGTCGCAAAAAGGATAATTATCCTTCCAAAATATTGGCATAGTATTATTAGGAATCGCATAATAAAATGCAAGAATTAATCCTAAATCAAAGTCATCTACTCCTTCTTTTTTTAATGATTTGTTTAGGTTAATTAGTTTTACTCTTTCTTTTTTGTTAAAGAGATTTGATTTATCAGAATAATGCTGATGTTTTTCCTCTAAAAGAATTCCAGTTAACACTTTAAAATGTGTTTTGTCTAAAACAGCTTTCCTTCCACAAGAAGTAGCAAACAAACTCAAAATATAGGGTTTATGGCTAGGTTTAATAATTTGATTTACTTTGTTATGTATGTAATCTATAGATTGTGTTCCTGTTCCAATAATATCTTCAACAAAAATTATTGTGCTATATGCTGGCAAATCATTCAACTCCCAAGTTTTTTTAATTTTAGATTGATCAATATTCATTGTGTGTGTAAAATCATATAGTATAATATCTCCACTTTTACCAGCATTCCCAAAACCTGTTATATAACAATTTTGTTGTGAAAATAATGATTCATGATCATCTACAATTTTCTTAATTAATTGTCTAATTTTTCTTGCATTAAGCATATTAAAGTTTTCTAGCAATTTATAAACAACTGACCAAGATAGCCCAGTTTGATTTTTCCATTTGATGATACTTTCAGAATGATAGCCTTGATAAGATGCAAATTTAGTTTCAAGTTTACTACCTTTTCTCATAAAATAATAAATTTTATCAATAAGTGTAGCCATAATTACTCTATAGTTTCAAGAAGTCTACAAATTGATTTGTTTAATTGTTGAAGTTGAGAAACATATGTGTAATCACTTATAATATCTGCATCAACATCATTTAAAGTACTATTTAAATAACTCACATATTTCAGGATATTTTTTCGAGTCATATCATTTTCTAGGTCAGATGATGTAAATCTATCTAATCCGACAGTAGGATTAGAGATAAAATCTGAAACACATTCTTCAAATTGATCTAATGTTTGGTTTTTTACAGAAAATCCCATAGATCGTCTAATTTCTCTAAATTCCTTAACATCGGAGAAGGTTTTTTGTTCTTTAAATTTCTCAATCATTCCATCGACTAGAGTAATTGTTCCTTCTGGATAACTAAATTTAGATAAGTTACTTAGTTTTTTTGCAATTGGGTAAAGTTCAATGAAAAAATCTGTTGATATTTTTTCACCTTTTTCCATTAAAATATCTCTATATTTCTTTGGAAACCAAAGTAATGTTTTACATCTTCTAATCATTGACCTACTAACTCCAGTAAATTCAGATAGTACGCTCTCCTGATCAGTTCCTATTTTTTGGATGACGGTTTCAAGTTTTAATGCAGTGGGGAAAAGTGCCCATTCTTTTCTAAAATGATGAATATTAAACATAAACATAATATTTTGTGTATCATCAGATGGTTCATCTATTACATTAGCAGGTATTTCCTGCATATCCAATTCTTTTGCGCATCTCCATCTCCTTTCTCCATCAAGTAATATATAGGGAGTAAGTGGATGATTTTTTGAGTTGCGATATAATGTTATTGGGACTAAAACACCAACTTTTTCAATAGATTTCTTAAGTTCATTTAAATCATCATAGTCAAATATCAGTCTAGGATTGAACGGATTCGCAGATATTTCAGATACTTTAACATTGAATAATGTCCTGTTTTTAGCCTCTTTTTGAAAATCACTCATAATATTCCTCTTTTCAAATCTTAATTTCTTATATTACATGATTACTCAAGTATTATCACTTACCAAGAAAATTAAATTCACATCCTCTTTTAGGAAATACATATACTCGCTCCTAACATTTGTTAGTAGCATAAACTAATTTTGAGTAATATTAATTTTTTATGTATCATAACTCTTTTTTTAGTTATTTTACTCCTTTTTATCATGATATTACAATTTACATAACAATTAAATCAATTGTTTATTGGCAAGGTATTTTATTAATATCGTGATTTGTGACTTGTGAAAAAATAAACTCAAAATTAGGAAACTTTCCTTATTCATCACAAATATATTCTCCACTGTGCTCAATCGTGCCATCTACAAACATTGTATGATGAGAAAATTGAAATGCTATCACTTTCTCCTACTCTTCCCTAATATAAGCTCTGAACCAAATAAAGTAACTAATATTTTTAGATACTCTATTCAGTGTCGGCTGATTTGGTCTCAAACTTTTTATGTTTTTTTTACTAATATGCGGAGTGATGGAGGGAATGTCGGTGCGAAGATGCTTATCCATTGCAATAAAATCATAGATGAATAAAAACAAACCAGCAAGACTCAAAAATGGCATTCACCCTGTTAGAAATAAACACTTGAAAAGGTAGATTGATACTGCCGGTATCAGCAAAGGATAACCTTCCATTGTGCTATACATACTTTTGCTACTTTATCAATTAGCAATGATATTGATTTATATACTCTTGCTAAGTTCTTAGGACATAATGACGTAAAAGTAACCCAGATTTACGCCAAGCTGATGGATAAGAAGAAGGATGAAGCTATTGATAAGTTGCCGGAGTTATAAAACAATAAAATACCCATTTCTTTATCAGAGACATTTAAAGGTTACATATTTTGAGCCCGTAGCTCAGCTGAATAGAGCAGTTCCCTCAACTAGGGAAAAGGTCATGTGTTCGAATCGCCTTTGGATCACCATTATTATATGCACATCTAACCCCATTATAAAGGCATTTAAGGATACTATCTGATTGTCGGCATCTTAACACTATATCACAATAAATACCAATATTTTTGATATTTTTGTTGCCCAGGAATAATTTATCATGGAGGTATTATGCAAAATCCAATCGAAAAATTGAAAGAGATAATTTCCAATGCCAATAAAGCAAATCAAGAATGCTTTTTTTTTGTTTCACCGAATTGAGATTTAGTGATCTACAAGAACTCACCTTTAAAAAAGATCAATAACGGTTTTTTGTATATCAGACAGTTCAAAACCCAGGAAGACGAGCGGATGAAACTCCCCTCAGTTGCACGGAACATCATTAATGAGCAAAAAACCCTGCAGAAGGGCTCAGACCTGGTGTTTAATCTAATAGATAATAAAGCAGTTAATAAGCATCTAAGAAGATGGGTTGAAGCAGCCGGGATTAAGAAGAAAATAACTTTCCATTGCG
>CAYWGU010000202.1:0-1250 GCA_964457975.1 uncultured Spirochaetaceae bacterium
TTTTATTATCTTTACAAGAAATTTGCACCTTAGGGTGTATTTTTTTTGCCCTTTTGGATTCATTTATAACAATTAAATACTTTTAAAAATTATTAATTTTGGTCTAAGATTGATTTTATGGTTTATGAGTTTTATATAAAGTTCATCCTATATTGATGTAGGTTTTAAACTTAGAATACAGAAACTACAGTTTAATTTTATTAACTCAATTGTCGAATTAGAAGAAATTTTTTCTAAATATTTTTATAATTAATAGGAAATCTTGATTTACATACCAGTCCTTCTTAATATTTTTTTCGAAAAGTTGTAATATTATAAATTTAGAAGCATGATAATTAAAAAAAAGAATGTGTAATTTTATAAATGCAAAAACAAACTACTTTTGATACTTAATTTTATATTTATTAATGCTTTAATTGATTAAATTTGATATTGTAAAGGACTTTTTTCATTAATTGTTAATTCTTGAAATAAGTAGCAGTTTAAATTATTATATATTCAGAAGGAAGCAATTAGATGAAAAAATACTTATTACTAATATTTATATTTATAGCTGTTAATATATTAACAGTTAGTGCAGGTGAGGTGAATATAGTTAATAGTGTTTCAGAAAAAAATTATTCTTATTTTGTAGAGCATTTAAATGAAGATGATACCAGAACAACTGTTATTACAGGTTTTGAAATAATGGATCAAATACGATTGGATTTAAGTCCACTGCAAAAAACTACCAAGCCTTTTTTTATAAAGAGATCTGATGGTAACAAAGAGCACATACAACAAATTATGGTTAATTTGGAGCCAGAAAACTTTAAAGATTCTATGGGTGTATTACAAAGTTTTTATCCTTCTGTTGCACTGTATAATTTAGGCGCTAAGTATTCTGATTCATCTTATTATGGAATAGCTGCTACTGGTAAAAAATCTAATGGTTTGGAATTTGGAATAAATATTCCAGCAGTGGTTCATGATTCATCAGCAGATATTGGTGCTTTTTATTTATATTATGATTCAGCTCTTTTTGAAGATTTATCTATTATAGCAGGAAAATATATAAGTAATATACAAATTAACATCATCTCTGATATGTAAATATAGAATTTATAACCATTACAAAAGAATATTCATTATTGGATAATTTGATGCAGATAAGTATAAAGAAACAAATAGGTTGTTAATATTTTATGAAGCTCGTTGGTTTTTTTATGGAGGTGGTTTTAATTTGTTGGGAATTAAAATTATTGGTGTTT
>CAYWGU010000202.1:1350-2635 GCA_964457975.1 uncultured Spirochaetaceae bacterium
TGGTTTTTTTATGGAGGTGGTTTTAATTTGTTGGGAATTAAAATTATTGGTGTTTTAGCTGTAATAGTATGTTTTGCAATAACAATGACAATTGTTTTGACTATCATTGTTAGCGTTAAGCTAAGAGTTACCACTTGGCATAATTTTCAGACAATAATGACAATTCAAGAGTTAAATCATCTATTGTATTGGAGATTTATCCTCTAAATGTACGATGTTATCAATAAAAACAACGTTACCTTGCCCGAATTGCTTATGAAATAGGGTTTGTATGGGATTAATGGTGCTCTGCTGCAAGTTTAGTTGAGATTTGACAATATTTGTAGTGTTATACTTATAGTACCACTTTCTGGAATAATCATTACACAGCTAAAAAACATGATCTTCCCCAATCACCGAAATCGGAGAGGGTTAGAAATTGAAACTATAGGGTAAACCCCGATAAGTAATCCACAGGATTAATACTATTTCCAAGTGGTAACTCTTAACTTACCAATAAGTGGTAAGTTTCTATTAACGCTAACTTCAAAAATAAAATAAAGGGTTTACGAGTTACTGAAGCAGATGAACTTGCTGGATTGGATATAGAAGAACATGGGTTATCTTCAGCTTATTCAGATTTCATGCCAATGAACAATACTTTAAAGAAAGTATATGAACAAGTTTCAGTAGATTTAAAAGAAAGTGCGCCAATTGTAATCAAAAATCCTGTTAATAAATTGACTAAAATAGTTGTAGTTGCAAATTCTAGTAAGTTTGAAATATTGAAAAAAGTTTTATGATATTGAAGTCACTGGTGTTACTGTTACAAATGTAATTGGTTGTGGTATTCAAAAAGGTCGTATTGAGTATTATTGTGGTACAGAATTAGATATGAATTTACTTCCTAAGATAAAATTAGAAATTGTTGTAAAAAAGGTTCCTGTTGAACTTGAAGTGAATACCATTAAAAGTGTTTTATATTCAGGTAACCTGTCCTTGACAGCAGAATTACCGATTTAAGCATAAAAAAACCTTGCTAACTTCTTTACTTATAACAAGATAATCGAAGTGTAGCTTGGCTTTTAAATTACGAGAGATTGTAGACATTAAATTAGTAGTTTTTATATTTTTTTAGTTTTTGCAAATGATTTTCGTATTTGGTCTTTTGTTCTGTATTTGTAAGAAAAATCAGTTCCAAGGGTTTCATCAAATTCCTTAAGAACTTCATCATAATAATCAAATAGATAATAATTCCTCTCAAGTTCAGATCCATTTGCTTTTCTTAAACTGTTTATTATTTCAC
>CAYWGU010000202.1:2735-4225 GCA_964457975.1 uncultured Spirochaetaceae bacterium
GATTTGTACCAATTACATTGGTGCATATTACATAATAACCATCTAAAGCTTCTTCTCTTTCTACTTTCTTGTTATTAAATAGTAATTCATAATCCTTTCCTTCAATTAGTTCACCATCATCTGTGAGCATATTTTCCGTAACATATTTATTAGCTCCATAGGATTTAGGTAGCTTCTTATTTTTAGAAACAATATTCTTAGCCTTTAGAAGAACTGCTTCTCTATCAGCCTTTGCTTTTTTAGCATATTTTTCACTGTAAAAGATTATTTGTCTTTCATGAATTTCTAATTTATCCTTAATTAAAGGATTATCCAAATGAGGTACATCTATGATTCTAGTAGTTTCTCTATCTTTAATTTTTAGTTTTGGTAGGTCTTCTATATCCTCTCCAGCTTCAAACAACATTTCTTTAGTCTGTTCATATCTTTGATTATTAGGTATTTCAAGAAATTCATAACCTTTTTGATCCAATACATAATCCTGAAAGACTTTAGATGCTCCTCTTACAGAATAACTAATAACATAGCCATTCTTTTGAGCTTTGATTGTACTTATGTTATCTCCACTCATCATGCCTTTATCACCAACAATTATTATATTAGTGTAATCTAGATTTAATCGTGTTTCATTCATTGTAGCTTTAAGAGATTGACAATCAGCTGTATTACCTTTAAATAATTTATAGGTTACAGGTAAACCTTCCTCATCCATAAACAAACCCATTTGAATAATAGGGTTGGGTCTGTGTTCTTTACTAACACCCTTCTTTCTTAGATTGTTTCTATCATCAATTGCATTTGGATCTACGTTGTCTTCTTCTAAAGGATCACTGTCATTATGATTAACTTCAAAGTAATAATTTGTAACATCATAATATAATAGAGTTGTATCTCTGTTGTACTTTTCTTTAATTTTAGCATTTAAATGGGCTATTAATGGCTGCTGCCATTTTATTAATCTATCCATAAACCTATAAACATCTTCTAAAGAGAAATCCATTTTATCAAAGAATCTTCCTTTATTCTTATATGTAGAGAGCTTAGAGCCTGGAAAAAGAACTCTTGAATAAACTAAAAGTTTCATTATTGCATTAGCGTCAAACTCATCATCATTAGATCTACTATGATTGTATATAAACTTATCAATTTCTAATTGATGGTATATTACAGATAGAGCAGATGCTCCTAAACTCTTACGATTAGTATGAATTCCATCTCTATTAACCTCTTCTAGTTTAACAGTTGGAGAAAAACTAATGCTAACATTAGTTTTTTGCTCTTTAACTCTTTTGCTCTCTTTTTTGTAATATTCTTTAAAATGGGCAATAGGATCTTCATATAGATCAGTAAATTCATCAACATAGCCAATCTTCTTGATAGTTCTTTGAGATACTTTTCCATCTTTACGAAAAGACTCTCTAACTGTCATGCATTTTCTTCCTGTTTTTTTCTCGTCAATAATATTTACGTACATACCTATAAATCCCTCA
>CAYWGU010000203.1:0-4204 GCA_964457975.1 uncultured Spirochaetaceae bacterium
TTGCCTCATCTGCATAATTTGCTATTGATAAATCAAATGATACAATACCATGTTCCACATGGTCAAAATTTACAATCACCTCAACATTGTTTTTTGTTAATTTAACAAGCTCTTTTCCATTTAGCCAAATAGCGTCGTCTTGTTTAACTCTTAAATTATAAACTTTGGAGGATGGAACATAACAACTTGCTAATAAAAACAATACCAATATCAATAGTAATTTATACTTCATAATAACTCCTTGTATTTATCTCACAATTACACTCGATTCAACGATCATTTTGTCTCAAATAATCCTCATAATCAAGTCTCAGTTCTTCCAAACTGGCACGTGCCACCTGAGTAAGTTTCAATTCCGTCTTTTTGGAGGTAGCAGAAGCTGATGAACCTTCCGCTATATTTTGTGTACCACTTCTGGCAGCCTGGATCATCTGATCAGTAGTGCGACTAAAGCGGCTAATATAACGGTTACAAAATCTGACCGTAACATCAAAAACCAGTCTTGCCATTTTAAAACTAAGGGTATTACGATAACCACCATGTTTAGGAATCAGCTCAGACATTTATGCTCCTTTGTTTAAGGTCTTACACTATTTAAGTTAACACATGTTTCGAGTCAATATTTTTTTTGTGGACATTGTGGACACTGTGGACACTGTTGACAAAGTCCCCAACGTCCACAAAATATCTTATCTTGCCTCACATCTCAACAAAGTGAAACCATAAGAATATCAAGATTATATGCATCTCCATTTATAAAATCAGCTTTACCATTTATTGCCCAGTCCTTGGATAGTTCTTTTGCTTCTTTTATAAGCTTTTCTGAAATATCAACCCCGATGTATGAACCATTATCACCAAAATACTTCCAATATGTCCAACCTAAATATCCAAGCCCACAGCCTATATCCGCAACTTTCATTCTTTGCTTTAAATCTAACCACTTAGCCAGTTTTTCCACTGTAACCGGAAGTCACATCCTTTTTTTTGCTCTACAATGAATTCCTTCCATCTTTTATCTGACCATTCTACTTTCTTTTTCATAATTCACCTTATTTAGATGCTGCTAATGTTATCGTGTGCTGCCAGGATCATCTGATCTATTTATCGGAAAATCTTACCATGACATTATAAACAAGCTCAGATATCTGGTAACTAAGCAGCTATTTGTAGCCCCCATGCTTTCCGATAAGTCTGCTCATGATTTCCTCCTTTATGGACTATATGGAAGCTATGGATGATTACCTAACCTGCTTTTTCAGCGTCCATTATGTCCATAAAAAAATCTTTTTCCTTCTCATTTCCAAGTTAACTAATATTGCACCTGTTCCCTAATTATTCTCCATCAATAATCTGGTTGCACAAATGCTGCTTATGTTTGGCGTGTGTGTTGAAATCATCCCGATTTTCGGGACGTAACAAAACAGACATCTCAAGTCCTGAACTGGAAGGCTTGTAAGCTTTGGGATGTTCAGGAAAAAGCACAATAGACCAAACCAACGACACGCTTGTTAAGCTAAGTTGCTAATAGAAGTAGAAAAATAGATACATTCTTAAACCCTATTTTCATATCCTAATAGTATGAAAATAAAACATAAAAAGGCTTTCCTCAAATAGAAGATCGAGCTTCTTTAAAAAAAAAGTTCCCAGGCATGCTAAAGCCTGGAAACTTTTAATTTGTTATGCGAATCAATCACATATTATGTGAGTTCCACCCAACTATGACTTAGGTACATTTCAACTTTTTCTTTTAAATCATAATTATTTACGTCAGGAAGTAACTCTACAATACAATTGTTATCTTTGTAGTTAATGGTAATATTTACAATCTCCCTTTCTTCTTTCCAGGCAGAATCCTCGATTTTGTAATCTTTCGATGGGAGGAAATTTGTGTTGAAAGATTTTTCTACATGCTTACGTCCTTTCCCATTTTTCCCTTTTAATAAGATCATAAGAATTAGTACCATTGTAAACTCCTTTTATTTTTTGTTAAATAATTTAAAATTCAATTATTTGAATTCTAATGCCGCCACAATACAAAGATTTAACCCCAATCGATTAAGTCTTTCTTTTTTAATAAACGATAGACTATAGATATAATATATAATGAAAACATAAAAAGTATAAAACCGAGTAAAATCATTAAAAAAATAAAAAAGACATTTATATTATTGTTATTCTCTTGCTCTTTCTTGAGAAATTGCTCGTAGGAATATTCGATTGAAAGAGTTAGATTTGAACCGGTTATGCTTATAACTTTAAATGTTGGTTCTGATAATAGACAATAAATATCAATAACTTCGTTTTCAACTAAAGTGTCATATTGAATCTTTAAGATACTTACTTTAGATGAGTCTAAAAAAGCATAAGTACCAAGATTTTTAATATCAATATCATTAATTTGTGATCGCCCAAAATCAATAGATACAGATAAATTATCAATATATTTCGTTCCGCTATTTTTAAGTTTCAAATAAAAATACGATGACAAATCAGAACTTATCGGGCAAAGTTCGATTCTTTCAATTGTAATATTTTCAATCCCTGAGTTACCTTCTTTCTCTTCATTAATTTCATTTAAATCAGTCTTTTCTATAAATTCAGGTGCATTTATTTCTTTCTCAACATAATTCTCAGGAAAAATTAATTTAAACCAGTGGGGTGATGAAATTATTGCTGCCACAATTATGAAAATACCTGAAATTACAGAAATGATTATTTGCATCCTAACATTAGATTTATCTTTATCCATTTATTCATCCTTAATATAATTTCGCTTAATGTTTCTCATGTGAGACGATAGCATCCCGATTTTCAAAGATGTTGTAAATACACAACTCAAACCCTGAACCGGAAGGTTCAAGAAGAAAGCACTGGCTAACCAGATAATGACACGCTTGCTATGTTCTTTCATTCATTTTCACATTTTACTGCTTTTTTCAAAGAATTTAATATTATCTTCATCTCAGGACTCTGGTAATAATCAAGTATGTCAATACCTGATTTTAACTGAATCTTTTCTCGGGCAAGTGTTACCTTTTTTAAGTATGGAATTATTTGGGATTCTGCCCTGTGCAACCATTCATTAATATCGTCAATATTAACTGGTATTTTGATTCCTTTTTCAGTACTCATTAAAATAATTCCTTTTGACCTTAAATTCGAAAGAATTGAATTTGATAAAGATTGTTCATTAATCTGAAATCCGTTATCTGCGAGAACGTTAACTAAGTGAGTTCTATATACAGAATGGTTTGGATTTTTATAGAATTCATAAAGTAAATGGTTAAGAGTAATAAACTGCTGTCGAACTGAATCGCTTTCAACTTCATTATTAGTCTCAATAAATTCTTGAATAGCTTCTAAAGTAATGGATGCAATTTGTTCATCAATTTTTTCATTACCTGAAAGTTGATGATTAGTTAGAAATACTGGAGGCCATACATCAAAAGGAATATCGGGGAAACCAATAATTTCTATTGCATCTTTACTATCTTTTTTTTCAAAATATCTTCGATAAGAACCAGCTATAATATCTGATAAATGCAGTATACTATAATTTTCATCAGAACCAAATATGTGTGATTTGAAACAATCAAGTTCACGCTCAAAACACTTGGTAGAAGTTTCCATAAAGAGTTCGTCACCATATTTATCAATTACAACATCGTACTCGTATAAGTTCTTTAATAATTTTGTGTAAAACAGACGATGAGGATACTTATAAAAAACTTTCTTAAAGTTTAGAGGAGAGTTTTCAAGTATTGAAGATTTATCAATAATCATACTGTAATAGTTAATGTTATAATTATTCATTATTTGGTGTATTTGTGAGAGGATTTGCTTTCTTCTTGTAATATTACTTCCAATAGTACTCGATTTTACTGTATTTTTTGTTGATAAACTATTCCAATATTCTGATACTGCTGTAGATATATCGTCTTCTAAATGATTGTCAATAATAATAGCTGTTATGACGTAAAATCTTTCAAATGAATTTATTGTTGTCCCACCTGATTCATCAATGAATATTTTTTTACTCATAAAAAAACTTTAACCTTTTATTGAAAGAACATAACATCAGTACTCCCGCCTACGTTTTAGGTAGACATAACTAACTATAGGAATAGAAAAATTAAGTTTACAATAACTACTACTCAAGTTAATCATACCTTATCTCTGAAATCTTAAAACATTAAGAGGA
>CAYWGU010000204.1:0-4194 GCA_964457975.1 uncultured Spirochaetaceae bacterium
CTTTTGGGAATCCATTTTACAACTCCTTTATAGCAACCTTCTCGCACCTGTTAGCTACTGGTGGCGAACCTCAGGTAGAAGTTGATGCAAAGGTTGATCTGATCTATGTGCTGGATTTAATACAAAAAATTTATGAAATAATTAAGAACAAGGAATATAAGGATGAATACCGAATAGCACCCATCGCTTCAGTAAAAGTTACTGAAGTTCTGGTAAGACTCAGCGAGTTTGATACACAATATAAGCAACAAGGAATTTTCCCGAATTTTAAAAACTATTTCGACCTTTGCCTCTTCAATACATATCGCTCCTATCTACCTAACGATTATTTCCCCAGGAAACTTGTACTACACAAAGATGAGAGAGGATCATTTGTTGAGACAGTGAAATCACTGGATAAGGGACAATTCTCTTTTTCAACAACCAAACCCGGAATAACTCGAGGGAATCATTATCATTTAAGAAAAGTAGAACGCTTTGCAGTAATTAAAGGAGAAGCACTTATCCAACTCAGAAAAATTGGAACAGAAGAAGTAATTAATTATAAGCTTAGTGGGGATAATCCAGGATATGTCGATATGCCGGTATGGTATTCACACAATATCACTAATATCGGGGATGAAGAGTTAGTGACATTGTTCTGGATAAATGAGTTCTATGATCCGGAAGATCCGGACACATTCTTTGAGGAGGTTTAATTGAAAAAGTCTACACTTAAAGTTATAACAATTGTTGGTACACGACCCGAGATTATCCGTCTCTCCCGTGTTATGCCTTTATTAGATCAATATTTAAATCACATAACAGTGCATACCGGGCAGAATTATGATTATGAACTTAACGAAATTTTTTATAAAGATTTGGAATTGAGAAAACCTGATTATTACCTTGGAGTTGATACCAGCTCTTTAGGTCATGTTCTGGGTGAAACATTGATCAAGATTGAAGAGATTTTTTTAAAAGAAAAGCCTGATGCCTGTTTGATCCTGGGAGATACAAATGCTTCCATTGCCTCCATTATGGCAAAGCGTATGAAAATTCCAATTTACCACATGGAAGCAGGGAACCGCAGTTTTGATTTTAATGTTCCGGAAGAGATCAATCGCAGGATAATTGATCATACTGCAGATTTTAACCTTGTATATACAGAAAACTCTAGACGACATTTACTTGCTGAAGGACTTCCTCATCGTCGTATTTATGTTACTGGTTCTCCAATGTTTGAAGTCTTGAATTATTACAAAGAAAAGATTATGAAATCAAATATTCTGGAAACTCTTAAGCTTAAAGAGAAAGAGTATTTCATTGTAAGTGCTCACCGTGAAGAAAATGTGGATAATCCGGGAAACCTGAAGAAGATAATTGAAATCCTCAATAAATTAGCTGATACTTACCAGTTACCGGTGATTATTTCTACTCATCCTCGTACTCGTAAGCGTCTAGAAATGTTAAACCCATCACTTCTCACTCACATGTCAGGGCGTAACGATGTGGAGCCTGATCACTCGTTACTTCGCTTCCTTAAACCTTTTGGTTTTCACGACTATAATTACTTGCAGTTAAAGGCTAAATGTGCAATTTCAGATAGTGGGACCATCAGTGAAGAATCATCAATGCTTAATTTCCCTGCGGTTACAATTCGTAACTCAATGGAACGCCCTGAAGCTATTGATGCAGGTTCGATTATATTAACTGGTTTAAATCCTGATATTGTTCTTGATTCAGTAAAAATTGCCATCGCCGAACACGCCTCACAATTCACGCCTCACTCGTCACCCAACAACTACAATGTTACAAATACTTCTTGGCGAGTTTTAAAGACAATTATTGGTACAACAAAACTGAGCAATAAATGGTGGGGGATTAATTCTTGAATTACCCACGGGTATTGATTTTAAATTGTAATTTTAATCATCAAGAAGGAGCTGGGGTTACAGTTTCAAATTTATTTAGAAATTGGCCTCTTGATAAAATTGCTAATGCAGCCTTAAACTTAATTGTTGATGAGATAAAATGTACAAAATATTATCAACTGAATGTTGGTGAAATTAAAAATGTAAGAATAAATGATATAGATGAAAAAATTAGAATATTAGATAAAAATAGGAAAAAGAATATTGTAACAAATGCTCTAGTAGGGGCAAAAAATTTATTAGAATTATATGGATTGTATAATAAAATAAATTTAACCCAAGATTTCTTGAACTGGATAAGAGATTTTAATCCGGATATAATTTACGCAGTATCATTCACAACAAGAGATATACCTTTTCTTACTCTTTTACATAAAAAATGTATAGCACCGTTAGTTTTACATGTGTATGATGATTGGGTAAACTGCAATCGTAATGGTATATTTGATTTCATAGTAGGTCCTATTACAAGATCAAGATTTTCAAAATTATATAAAAACGCTGAGATTAATTTTTGTATTTCAGATAAGATGTCTTTAGCCTATGAAACACGTTATAAAAAGAAAAATCATGTATTTCATAATCCGGTTGATTTAAAAGAATGGTCTGTAAAAAAAGGTTCAAATGATGGTGTTTACAATATTGTATTTATTGGTACAATAGGTGAGCATAACTATAAAGAGTTTAAAATGCTTTTCAGGGCATTAAATAAAGTAGATTATAAAGTGAGCATTACTTTGTATGGTTCAATTAGGAAACAATATATTTATGATGATTTAAAAACCAGGAAAGATGTTTGTATAAAAGGGTTAGTAGAATATAAAAAAGTTCCCAGCATTCTTAGCGAAGCAGATCTTTTATTTTTACCTTTGTCCTTTGCCAAAAACCAGGAAAAGTATATCAGATATTCAATGCCTACCAAGATGACTGAGTACATGGCAACGAGAATACCCATTTTGGTTTTTGCACCGGAGAAATTTGCTCTTTCGGAGTTTGTTACAAGAAATAATTGTGCTCATATTATAACCATTGCATCAGAGCAGGAACTAATGAAGGAAATTACCAGAATTATTGAAAATGCGGATAATGAAATAATTGGTAATGCAATTTCAGAGTTATTGAAAAATCATACAATTGAAGTAGTACAAACTAGATTATTAAATATTTTAGGAGCTATTATAAAATGAAGATATTATATCTTACTCATCATTGGTACAATAATTCACACCACTCTAAATATAGTGGATTCCAAAGATTAGCTATATTTGCTGCGAAAAGACACGAAGTAACAGTTATAACTTGGGGGAAAACGAATAAAGAGTATTTAGATGATAACAATGTTTACACTATTGAACTCAAGCCATTTATCAATAATCCATTCTTTCTAAGATTTATGATTTCGTTTAAAGGTAGGCAAATAGGAAATAAATTTGATGTTATTCATTCATTATATTCAGATTGCGCTTTTTTTCTAAAAAAGAATACATTCATAATGACAATACATGTATTACCTAATATTGTTAAATATAATTCGCTGAAGGGTAAGCTGTTTATCTGGCTAAAATACTTATTGTTACAAAAAAAAGCAATCAAGAATTCAAAATATATATCTTGTGTTTCAACAAATCTAAAGGAAAAAATAAAATATTCTGAGCAAAAAAAAACAATATTTATACCTCATGGAATAGATACAGAATATTGGAGCATTGATAAAAAAGATATATCTTCTAAAAAGAAAAATATGGTTTTATGTGTTGGCTCGCATGGAGTTAATGTTGATCAATTAAATGTGATAATTAACAGCAATCCAAGTTATCACTTTCATATGATAGGTATGAAAAATTTTAATTTTAAACAATCAAATTGTAGGATTTATGATAGGGTTTCAGACAATGATTTGAAAAGCTTGTATTCGGAAGCTGATATTTTAGTGAGAACTGTTCACTTTGCTACAGCAAATAATTCAATTTTGGAGGCAATGGCAATGGGCTGTGTTGTTGTTACAAATAATATTCCTGGGATTCAAGATTATTTAAGTAAAAGCACTTGCATATTTGTTGAGGATTTAGCCGATTATAGATTGGTTAAAACAACTAATGAATTAGATATAATTAGAAATAATGCTTTTACGAAAATAGAAGAGAACTTTTCTTGGGAAGTAGTTTTAAAGAATTATGAGCAAATATATGAAAAAGAATAAACCTAGTATCGCCGTAATCGGCTTAAAAGGATTACCAGCTTTTGGTGGTGCTGCCACTGTTGGTGAGAACATTATTGAGCA
>CAYWGU010000205.1:0-4178 GCA_964457975.1 uncultured Spirochaetaceae bacterium
TACATACTCACTATGATTGAGTAGTGACAAAGTGACCTTTTTTTTGAAAACAGAAGTGAAAAAAAATAGGTTAGATTTGATTTATGTCTTCTGAAATATAATTAATTCGGAGACAAAGAGTATTATTGCCCCTCAATAATATTCTAATCATAATCAAACAGAAATGCAACTCGTACTTCTTTATTGTATAGAACTTTCCTCAATAAAACCAATTTTTATTCATCATTTCCGCTGCTAATTTATGGCTCTGCTTATTTTTTCTAAGGTATTATTTTAGCGATTTCCCTTTGCTCGATTGTGTGTCTTACACAACATCTGGCAGTTCTTGATGTCTGTAACGCCACCTTTACTCCAGGCTGTTACATGGTCTGCTTCCATCTCGCTCTGCTTCCAAATTTTACTTTTGTTGGCATCATGACCCAGGGCACAAAGTGGACAATTTGATTCGCCTTTAGTTTTACCTGCAACTGTTTGTTTAGAGTAAACGACTTTCTTTGTTGCATCATCAAAAACTCGTACATTGAGTAATTTTGTATTGACTGAACCACCAAGGATATATTCAAAAATGCCCTTGCGGTTTTTGATATACGAATCACCATATAGTTTGTGAACTTCTTCTGATACCTTTTTTGGGGAGTATGCTTTCTTGTGGTAATCTTCATAAAAACACCCCCATGGTAGTCCTCGCATCTCACTCTCCACATCAATAAATACTCTCGACACCCAGTCAATTACTGTGTTGAAATAGGTTTTTAACTCATTAATGTTTTCGTTGGATCGATGACTACTCATATAGTCTCCAATATTACCTTTGCTAACCCAGTCAAGAGCACATTCTAAAAACTCCTGTCGGTTGACACTACCTTTAATATAAGCACTCCATTTCTGAATATTGGCATTCTGACTATTGCTGAATTCCTCTTTACCTTTAGTTACAAAATGTCCTGAATATACTGCATTTAAAAGCTCCTGTTTAGTAAGTGGTATCCCTGCTATATTGATTGTCTCATACCACTCTTTTATCTCGCTTTCTTCACCCTCACACTCATAGATGAGTAACTTGGTCTCTAAAATCTTTTTCTGTTTATCAGCAGCAATACTGTCAAAATACTGTTCCATACCACTATCGTCTTTTATGGCAAATTTATTTGTCACATAACGACCAAAACTGGTGATTCGCTGTTGACCGTCTAAAACTTCCAGTTCACCATCACTCTTTGTGTTAAAATATATTAAACCCAGTGGATAGCCTTTAAGAATTGATTCAATAACTGCTACATCCATTTTACCATCTGCATAGATATAGTTCCGTTGATATTCCGGTTGGATTGTTAACTTGCCGGATAATCCAAACAATCCTTTTCCTTCAAGCTCATTATATTGAAATCCTTCACAAACATCCTTAACTGTAATTTCAGTTTTTAAACTTGTTTTCATATTTTATCATCCTATGCTTAATTAGTACTCTTTGATATACTTTTACTAGTAATCCATCTTGAATAACAACCCCACTTGCATTTAAATCATAGGTTCCTTTTTTTCCAAACTTTTTGAAATATGCATCCTTACATTCATCTGTTGAATAAACTTTTGTTTTTAAATTATATAGGTCTAAATTTTCACACATCCCCAAAATCTGGAATTGTTCAGGACTGTATTTATCAAGAAAAGTAATTGGCACTCCCATCACACCATCATAGTCGTTTGGAATTGAATCTGTAAAAGGGACTTCTATTGCATCATAATTATCGTATTTATCATAGGAATCCTTACCCTTAATTTCTTTATGTTTGCTATATTTTAAGTTATCTGCCATTGTCATAAGCGGTAAGGCTTGATGACGTCTTCCATGATCAAGATTTGTAAACCAACAAACACCTGGTACACGATTTACTTTAATACCATTTCGTTCACGTTCAAATTTATATGTGTCTGCATAAACGAAATCATCAGGTACTTGAAAATACATTCCCTTATTAAAATTTGTAGCCCCCAGCCAGATTTTATTGTTCTTAATTAATGGGAACACTTCTTTATACGTGATAGAATTTATATTGCCTATAATTACAAACTGCTTTCTTCCCTCAACGATCCAACCCATAAATCTTCGAAACAAAGAGAAGGGTGGGTTAGTAATGATTATATCTGCCTCATCTCGGAGCTTATTTATCTCATCACTTCGAAAATCTCCATCACCCTCCAGATAATTCCATTCTAAATCCTCAATATCAATTTTTCCATCACCGCTTATATCATGTGTCAAAGTAAATATCTTCCCATTCTCAGTAGTTTTGCTTTCATCATAATGCGGTTCACACGTCTCAAACCAAGTTGGTTGGTAATCGCTTTTGTAGATTTTGCTATCAACAGCATAGCTTGTACTAATCAGTTTCCTCAGACCAAACCTTTCAAAATTTTGAGCAAAATACTTAGTAAAATTACTCCATTCAGGATCGTCACATGGGAGAAGTATTGTTTTACCCTTAAATACATCAGGATTATATTCAATATATGCTTGGATTTCTTTTTCAATATCATTGTATTGAGTATAAAATTCATCCTTCTTTGCATTTCTTGCATTAGTTAGATTACTGTTTGCCATATTATTTATTAACTCTCCTTAATTTCTTTCTTCAAAATATTCATACCAGAATCTACACAAATGCAATATTGCCGGAATTTTAACCCTCATATCCTCATTAAATGCCATATTAAATCCTTTGTCTTATTATTAAAAAAAACACCATTGTACTCTTAATCAATTTCAGCATGAAAATAGAATGGCAATAACGGTAATAGAGCTTTATCTTCATCTGCCATTTTACTATAAAAGTCCTGCCAAAGCGAGATAAATCTTTCAAAATCTATTAACTCTACATGGACATGGGAGGTCTGAGCTGTTCTCTTTGCATCTGGAGTAAAACCACCGGTTGAAATAAATAGTCCTACATCTCCATCTTTTTGTAATAATCCCATCAACTGTCGTATTTCCATAACAGATGCCTTTCCATTTCTATGTTTTACCTGAACTTTGATGCGCGGAACAATAGTGCCTATTGGATCAAGGTAAGCAATAATATCAATTCCCCCATCTGGACCCTTAGGAGCTACAAAAGGTGTGAAATATCCCATTGCACGTAAAAGAGCAGCAACTAAATCTTGAAACTCATAGGGATTCTTAGCTGCAATTTTTGTTTTTATACTACTCATTGCCATTTGCTCAATCTGATCAATAGTTATTTGCGGTTCATCTGGTTCTTTATCTTCTATTTCTACTCCATTAACTTTATCTTCCTTATCATCGTCATTCACTTTCGGATTAGCTAAACGCCATTCTTTATATGCAGAGTCTATTTTATCAAGCAATTTCTTTGCTCCTAATTTTAATGCTTCAACGCCTTCATTGGTTAAATACCAGATTGATTTTTTCTTTCTTATATAACCTGCTTTCACGCAACCAATGCTGTAAAAGTGAAGAATCGATTGCCAACGGATGTAACCTGACTTTTCATAAGTTGCCAAAGCCCACTCGTCTAGTTTTGCTCGCTCTCCAATAAGTCTAACAACTTCTCTCCCTGGTAGTTCATTATCATTTTCTTTTAATATTATCATTGCTTCATAAACTACAATTGCTGCTAAATCCCTTGTCCGTGACATTTCCTCTCCTTAATAATTACATCATTAATTCAAATAACATAACTATGAAATACATTCCATATTGGCAAGGTATTTATTAATACCTTAACTCACATTATCTGACTTTTAGTAATCCTATGAAGCCTGACTTGATCCTGCGTAGATCCGTAGCCGGATCACCCATTGTTCACCTGAAAGTTATCCATAATTTCAATGTCGGATGAGGTAAAGGAGAATTGTACAGTTGAAAAAATACCGCTCAAATTAATTGAGAGAAGCAATTTAGATAATCTATAGAAGTATATACAATCAGCATGTTAAATGCTGATTGTATATACTAATAACCCCCTACCCCCTTAATTTGCATAAGAAGGGCTTTTATTATCTATTTATTCTAATGTTCTAAAATTCTGGTAATATTTTTTTCTACAAATTGAATAATAGAGCGAACAATAAATTATGGAAAAAAGGAGGTTACATGGACAAGCCCAAAAAGACACTCGAAGATGCTCAAGATTCAAGACTTACTGTACAATTACCAA
>CAYWGU010000206.1:0-4145 GCA_964457975.1 uncultured Spirochaetaceae bacterium
CACTTGTTGTATGATAGATTTTTGTTAAATCTTGAGTTTTAAATAATTGCATTACTATTCCTTAATGGGATGAGAGGTTTTTTATCCCTCACCTATGTATTAAATTGTCATTAGAAACTGAATGTAGTTCCTAAAGTTAAACTTGTTATATTTGTATCAGTAAAAGAAGTGCTTAGTGTTGAAGAAACTTCAAAACCTTGAACTATACTAAATTGCAAACTTCCACCTAGAGTATTCATATATGTATTGTTGTTACCAAATACAATTATAGTTGAATTAGAAAGAGCAAGGCTTAATTTATCAGATGCTGCATATGTAATACTTGGAGTTGAATATAATCTATCGGTTTTGTTTTCATATAGGGCTTCTAAATTGAATGTTAATTTGTCATATACCTTTGTAAGAAAAATATTTACATTAAAATCATCAGTGTCTTGAAGATCTATATTCGAATTAATTCCGTAATCAGCATAAAGAGTTCCATTAAAACCAAAAGTCAATCTAGTTAAGTCTAAGTCACTTAGAATTGCAAGTTCAAAGTTATCAAAATATTTGTTACCCACTTCATAATTTAAGAATGCTCCAACTTTTGAAGTATCCGCTTCAATTGGTAATATTGCCATGAATCCTAAGTAAAGAGTGTCAAAGTCCTCTCCTGAATATAAGGGAAGTGTTAATACTCCATTCCAAGATGTTGGAATTTTACCTAGATTATCAGTTGCAAAGGAATTTTCTAGCATTGGATTTCCTGCGTTATAAATAAGTCCTCCACCAAGTGCATAATATGATTTTCCTACTTGGAAATTCATATATCCATCTTTGTATGGAAGTCTATATTTAAGGTAAGCCTTGTTTAATGTGTATTCTAAATCTGAAGTTGTTTCATAGTTATTAACTAATTCTTCAAGATAAAACTTAACACCATTTGATTTTACATCCATATTAAGCTTTAAATTAGTAGTGGCACTATTATCGATTTTTAACTCATCGCTAGAATCTTTTAATAGATTTACGGTATCTGATAATGATAATTCACCACTGAAATATGGATCTGCATACACTGATACTGTGCTAACTAAAGCAAGTAGAAAAATAATAATTATTTTCTTTGATCTTATATTTTTATTTACCATGAAAGATTCTCTTTAGTGAATGTTTTTGGATTAATTTTAGTATTTAATTCAATTGAATCTAATTCCATAGTAGTTGATCCCTGCTGTTTAATTAAATCTTTCATTACAGTAATTTTTGGAATATAATATCCATCAATTTCTTCAATATCACTATTTTCAAGAGATCTAAGTGCTCTTCCGCTAGAGCTCATAAGTGTTGCACTCTTTAGGTAAAAGTGCTGCTTATCTATTATTAACTCTTGCATCTGATAAGCCATTTTTCTAGAAGTTGCTGTAAGAAGTAATGTGAATGTATCGGATGTTTCAGCTAATATTTTAGGTGTATAATTCTTTAGTATTGAATTATCATCTGATAAATCTTCATAGGAAAAGTCTGATCCCATGAAGGATTCTTTTAGAGCGGATCCTTGAAGTCTAATTATTTGGTCTGCATCAGGGTAGAATAAATAAATAGAATTCTCATTTCTAAGAACCTTTTGACCTCTATCTGGTCCACTTATAATTTCTATAAGAGTATCAGTATTTCCTGCGGCATAACTTTTAAATTTCTGAATTGAAGTTCCAAGGTTATCTTTTATAGTAAGGGTAGCTGTTGATATAGAAGAATCATACTTTGTGTTTTCTTCATATTTTACTGCAACTTCTTCTGCCGTTAGAGAGAATGCTGGTAGAGTTATTGATAGGACTATTAATCCTGCTATTATTTTTTTTGTTAAATTCTTCATAAATGTTTCCTTTTAATTTACATTTCATCATGCAGCGCTACTGCAGGTTCGAGTTTTAATATTTTTCTTGTAGGGAATATGCAGGCTACTATTGCAATAACTGTTGCATATAGTACAGAAGTAAAATAATAAGTTAGTGGGAGAGAAAGGTATATATAACTATTAAATCCAAATCCTTTTACAGCATCGCCACCTAAAGCTCCAAAGTTAATTCCTGTATTTCCAACAGCAGTGAGTATTATTGCTCCAAGGATAGCTCCAAGGAGTGCAGCAGATAAACTTATAATTGCACTTTCAAGAAGGAATAAGTTTCTTACCCATTTTTCACTGTAACCAATTGCAATCATTGTAGCAGCTTCTCGTCTTCGCTCTAATACGCTCATCATCGTTGAATTAATTATTACAGTTGAAGCTAAAATATAGAATATTACTTGCATATAACCATAAATAACACCAGATAAGCTAATAAATATACCAATAACAGAAACGTCTTTCCAATCTCTTATAATCAGTGTGTCATCATTTAAGATGTTCGCAATATCTTTAGCTTTTACCTTTTCATTTGTATATACAAATAGCTCGATAGCACCATCATCCATTCTTAACATTGAAGACATTGTAGTAGGAGCAATGTAGAATCCATAGTTGTTTAAATCTGAATTCTTGAATCCGATTATTCCAACAGTTTTTACTGTAAGTGCATTTGAACCACCAGTTGCAGTTTTTGACAAGAATGTGAATTTATCTCCAATTCCTAGATTAAGAAGATTTGCAAGGCGAGTAGTTATTAAGACATCTTTTGAATTTGCTTTGGGCATTTCACCTTCAAAATAGTCAGTCCTATCACTTCCAAAAAAGTTTGAATTGTCGAAATCGACTGAATTTGCTATTGCAGTTTCACTTTCTTCATCAATCCAAATAGAAACAGGTACTGTTGTTTTTCTTGAAACAGAAGTGACGCCATCGACTTTTTCTATTTTTTGAATCATCTCTTCTGTTTTAGGCATATAAAACTGTAGAGGTAATACTCGGTTGTTCTCTTCGTATAATTTACTCTGGATGTTAATATTACCAGAGATTTGATTAATTGCATTAGTCTCCATTGATTCAAACATTCCGTTTTCTAATGCAAGAAAGGCTAGTACTGCAATTGTTGCGATAAAAATTGTAAGTCCTGAAAGGATTGTACGTTTTTTATTTCTTAATATATTTTTGATTGCTAATTTGAACATTAAATACTCCTCATTTGTTCAGCTATTTCACCTGAAGTGGATTTTCGAACAGCAAGGAAAGCTGCTAGAGCACAGAATCCAATTGCAAGTAAACTGATTTTAATGACAATTGGAAAACTTACTTCTGTATACATAACTGCATTTATTCGATATCCAATATTCATATCTCCGATAAGGGATGAGAGATCAATTCCATTAGTTTGAAGATAAAGTGATATAAGAAGACCTAAAATAGATCCTATAAGACTACCAAATACACCAATTAACCCACCTTCTATACTAAATAGTAATTTAATATAATATGGTTTGTAGCCAAGTGATCTTAGCATTGCGATTTCATTTTTTCGCTCTGACATTGCCATTACCATAGTATTAGTAACTCCAACAATTGCTATTATGAATATAAAGAATATTATAAAAGATGATCCTCCACTTTTACTCTGCGATAAGGCTATTATATCTGCTGCAATATCTTTCCAACTATGCGCATCTAAATCTAAATCTGATGCAATTTGGGTTACTGTTGGTAACATCTGTGCAGTCATTTCTATGTTATCATTAACTGCAGTTCCAAAAGAGATAGCAAATGAAGTATAGCTCGAATCAAGCTCTAAAATATCGTTAATAAAATCATAATCAAAGAATATTGTTCCACTATCTACAACAGGGTTTCCTGTTGCAATTATACCTATAATTGGAACATCAAAGGCTTGAAGGAATCCTCCTTTACCTTTTGTTTGAATCGTTATGTAATATCCAATATCTGCTCCTATATCATAAGCGAGCTTAGAGCCAATGACAGCACCTTCAGAGCCTGGGCTAATCCAAGAGCCCTGTAACTCGCCTTTTTCATAACCATAAGAGAGAGGAGTAGATAGATCTAGTGCATGTAATTTAGCTTGAACGGAGCCTGTTGATGGAAATGGATCTTGATAAAAACTAACATCACTATTTTCAATAAACTCTTTTGTATATGATGTAATGCCATTTTCAGTTAATCGCTTTTCAAGGGAATTAGCTGTATCACTATCTATTAAATATTCTATAGGTGTTGA
>CAYWGU010000207.1:0-4142 GCA_964457975.1 uncultured Spirochaetaceae bacterium
TTTTGTTTTATTTCTGTGTTTTTAAAAGATCTTTGACTTTAGTTGTTGAAAAATTAAGCATGTTTGTGTTTTTGATTTGCTAATTAAAATTCATAGGCAAATTGTATTATCAATATGTGATAGGGCGAGTATTCTTGAGAGTTGGGTTACTTTTTATATTAAAGAAGTTTGACAATATAAAGATTTAGTTATTGGAAAATATTTTATAATTTTTTAATGACTATTCAACTATTTTGAGTTTATCAATTCCCATCCAATCTACTTTGAAATAGTAGATTACAAATATTACTGCACTCATAAACCATGTTATAGGGTAGGCAGCAAATAAAATTCTTATGTCTCTATTTAGGCTCAATGCAACAGTGATGAATGCAACTCTGAATACACACCAGACTAGAAACATAACCATCATTGGTACAATTGATTTACCTGCACCTCTATAAACACCAGCCATTACATGAGATAAAGCCATGAAGAGTAAAAATGGACATGAGTACTGAGCTTTTAGAACGCCAATTGCTATTACATTAACATCCTTGCTAAATAGACTTAGTATTTGAGGAGCCTTTACTAATAAAGCAATACCAATTAATTCTGACAATATCATAGCAGTGATGATTCCAAATCGTGCACCTTTCTTTACACGATCATATTCACCAGCACCTATATTTTGGCTTGTAAATGTTGTAAGTGACAATGCAAAGCTTGTTACTGGAATGAAAACAAATCCCTGTACTCTAGAAAATGCACCACTACCAGCCATAGCTACAGCACCAAAGGAATTAATATTTGCTTGAACTACTATGTTAGCAAATGATATTACAGAGTTTTGTAATCCTGATGGAAGACCAACTTTAAGCATTTGCTTAATAATACAGGTATCAAAGTGTATTTTTTTTATGCTAACTTTATAAACATCTTTAGTTGTGAGCAATATTCTATAAGATAGAATTGCACTTACTGTTTGGCTAATGATTGTTGCTCGAGCAACACCTGCAACACCCATATCAAAGTAGATGACAAATATCAAATCAAGAATGACATTTGTGATTGATGCAACTATTAAGAAGTATAGAGGGTGTTTGCTATCTCCCATGGCCTGCAAGATACCAGAAGCACTATTATACATTACAAGAGAGCCTATTCCCAGAAAGAATATTTGAATATAAGTTTTAGCATCTTCATAAACACTTTCAGGTGTATTCATCAAATGCAGTATTGATGGTGTTGCAAGATAGCCTAATACTGTTAGAATAATACTGCTAAGAAGAGCAAATGCAACTGCAGTATGAATTGCCTTGCTTACGTTTTCCATATCGCCAGCACCAAAGTATTTTGATATTACAACTCCTGCTCCTACAAATACGCCAGCAAAAAATCCAACCAACAAAAAAATTAATGGACCACATGATGTAACGGCAGCCAGTGCCTCTTTTCCAACATAGTTACCAACAACTATTGAATCAACAGCGTTATAAAGTTGTTGAAAAAGGTTTCCTAAAAAAATAGGAAGAGCAAACATCAGTATGCTTTTGCTAATTGGACCTTTTGTCATTAACTTGGTACTTGTTTTCATCATTAATAACTAATTTAGAACAAAACGATACAACAGTAAAGTGCTGGAAGAATTATAAGTAAAACAAAAAGATGTATCTAGTTATTGGTAAAAAAAATACCACCAAAAATAATAAAATTGGGTAAAAAAAGGGGGCCAATTGATTTGACCTCCATCTACGTTGAGCAATATTTATTTAGGCATTGGGATGTTTTTTTGAATGAACATATCCTTAATTCCTCCAAGACTACTTAATACACCACTTGCTTCATAAGGCATATAAATTAACTTGTTATCCTGTCCACTGGACAATGCTTCAAATGTATCAATATATCTCATTGCAACCAAGTACTGCATGTATCCTTCAGGTGTGTCCAATGCGCCCTTAATAGCTGTAATGGCTTTAGCCTCACCTTCAGCTCTTAGAATGGATGCTTTTCTATCACCTTCAGCTTTATTTATCAATGCTTCCTTTATACCTTCTGCTTGCAATATAGCAGCTTGTTTTTGACCTTCAGCATATAAAATGGCAGCTCTTTTTTCTCTTTCAGCACCCATTTGTTTTTCCATCTGTTTTCTGATGTCATCAGGTGGAATGATATCTTGAAGTTCAACTCTGTTTACTTTAATTCCCCACTTATCAGTTGCTTCATCCAAAATAATCTGCAACTTACCGTTGATTGTATCACGGCTGGTAAGGGATTCATCAAGCTCTAATTCACCAATTACATTACGAAGTGTGGTTTGAGTTAGTTTCTCGATTGCAATAGGATAGTTAACAATTTCATAGATTGAGCTCTTTGGATCTGTTACTTGGAAATATATTACAGCATCAATGGCAACTGTAACATTATCCTTTGTTATTACGTTCTGCTTTGGATAATCCAATACTTGCTCTCTTAAATCAATGAAACGAGTATTGGCTATGATCATTTTATGATCACCCGTTGATTTATTTGAGGTAGCTTTTAATTCTGGAACTGTTCTTATTCTATCTAAGAATGGAACAATAATATTGAATCCACTTGATAGAGTCCTTTGGTATTTACCAAGTCTTTCTACAATTACAGCCTTTGCTTCAGGGACAATTCTTATTCCTGTGAATAAAGCTATTACAAGTATAACTACAATCACGATTACTAAAATATTCATTATTCAACATCCTTTGTAACAATGAGCTTGTTACCAACTATCTTTTTTATTATTAATTTTTCACCTTTTTCAAAGGTTTCATCTTCTTCACTTCTAGTTTGCCAAAAGGAACCATCTTTTTTAATGGTGCCAGAGGTGGATGTAATAACAGAATTTGAATAAACATTTGTACCTATCCATGATTCTATATTGAATTTCTCTTTATTTTTTTTATAAATAAGAGGTTTTAGTTTTATAAAGAAAATAGCAAATGCTATTAAAAATATAACCAACTGTATGACAACGTTATCTATTATTAGAGAGGTTAACCATCCAAATATGGCTCCAAAGGTGATAGATAAAAAGGAAAAAGTAGGTGTCATTAGTTCAAGTACAAAACATACAATGGCAATTGTTATCCATATATAAGAGATGCTAATCATTTTTTTTACCTCAATAATAGATTAGACTGTAGTATAGGGTTAAGTCAAGAAATAAAGAGATTTGTAATTCTATAAGTTAGAAATAAGGGGATAAACTTTTAAATAATATTGGCCTTTGCTCTGTTAGTTTTGCTCATGGAAATAAAATAAAGGAATCTTGAATATCAAGATCCCTTCTTACTATATATGTATCTATTTTATTGATTTAAGAACAATTATCCATATTCCTGAATTATTGTAATTATCACCTTTGTTATGAAAAGTATAATTAAGGAGTATGAATAATTATATAATCAATGATGTTATTTAATCCTTTGAGCCATTTCAATTAAATGCCATGTTCTAAAGGCTGCATCCTCTGTTAGTTCCAAAGATCTTTTCATAGCTTGAGCCAATGGCATTGCTGCATTTGTAGTACTCACAATAGCAGATAAACCATGATTATAAAGTACTTCAGTTCCATCTCCTATATCACCTGCAAAAGCTACAACGGGTAGATTGTACTTTGCAGCAAGAGATGCAACTCCAACTGGAACCTTACCTCTAACGCTTTGACCATCAATTTTACCTTCTCCTGTAATTACCAGGGAGGAATCTTTTAATGATTTGCCAATACCTATCAAATCAAGCACGAGGGTAATACCGCTTTCAAGTTTAGCACCACAGAAGCCACTTAGTGAAAACCCAAGTCCGCCAGCAGCGCCACTACCTGGTAGTTGTGCTATATCCTCCTTTCCTGCTATCTTTGCAAAGTTATTCAACCATTTATCCATGTCTTTAATTATTTGTTTTGTAGCTCCCTTTTGAGGACCATAAATTGCACTGCACCCGTTTTCACCGCATAAAGGGTTATCAACATCACAGGCAACTCTTATTTCTGCTTTAGCTACAAGTGGTGACATCCCACTTAAATCAACCTTAGCTATATTCTCAAGTGACTTACCACTAGGAGTTAGTTGTTGATTGTTATTATCTAAAAATTTTGCACCAAGTGCTTGAAGCAATCCAATACC
>CAYWGU010000208.1:0-4128 GCA_964457975.1 uncultured Spirochaetaceae bacterium
CTCCAATGGTAGCAATTGGATTTAAGCAAAGTAAAGCAATGTCTTGAAGAATTCTTTGTTGTTTTGATTGTAAAATTAAGTAAAAAAGCAAATTATATTTCTAAATCACTTGCTTACAAGTTATCTCATTATTATAATATCAACCATGATTTCAAAGAAAATATTAATATCAATGTGCCAATTTATCAGTGAAATTCTTGGTCCAACCTCGGAAGTATTAATCCATAATGCTAAAAGTGGGGTAATAGAATGGATAACAGAAGATTCCATTTCTCACCGTAAAATTGGTGATACAAATACAACCTCCATTTTACAACTACTAAATTCAAAATGTGAAAAAGACAATACAAATAGAATAATTGGTGTATTAAATGCTTCTGAAGCAAATACTCTAATTCGAAATAGTAATCTAATGATAAGAGATGATGATGACAAGTTAAAATATGTAATTTGTATCAACCAGGATATTACTGGTTTTGCTGAAATTCAACCTTTTCTTAAACATATGTTTTCAGAAAAAGAAAATAAAAGTGTAGATTTTAGTGATAGTGCTGATATTGAAGAAATTATGACCAATATAATCTTAGAAGAAGTAAAACATTCAGATGTATATAAGCTTGAAACTAAAGCAGCAAAAATGGCCATACTTGTTAGACTTTCAAATAGAGGAGTTTTCAAAGTAAAGCAAGCAATTCCAAAGGTATGCGAGGTATTGAATATAGCTCAACCGACGCTATATAAATATCTCAAAATAATAGAAAATAATGAAGAATAATTATTTTTATAAACTATAAGTCATTAATTGAAAGTGCAATTGATGCCTTTGATTATTTAGTAGCAATACCGCTAATAAAAAACTCCCTAGCAGTAATTTGCAAGGGAGAGTTGCTATTTTTATTATAATATAAATTTATTTGATTTCGAAATCAGCAGTATCAGTTTTAATAAACTGTGCTAGACTATTTACTCCGCAATAAACCATATCGTCTACAGCTTGATCAGTATAGAATGCAAAATGATTGGTTAAAACCACATTATCAAGGGCTTTTAGAATAGCAATTTGCTGATTATTCATACCCTTCATTCTACAATCTGAGTGGAAAATTCCTTTTTCACTTTCAAGAACATCTAGACCAGCAGCGCCAATATGTTTCGATTTTAAACCCTCAATTAAAGCTTCAGTATCAATCAATTCGCCTCTTGCTGTATTGATTATTTTAACACCCTTTTTCATTTTAGCAATACTATCTTTGTTAATCATGTGGTATGTACTATCAAAAAGAGGTGTATGAAGAGTGATGATATCTGAATTTTTCACAAGATAATCTAATTCTACATAAGTCATGTATTTCTTTATCTCTTCGTTTTCATATATATCATAGCCTATAATCTTACAACCAAAGCCACTGTAGTTTTTAATTACAGTTTGTCCAATTCTTCCTGTTCCTATAACACCTACAGTCATATTTTTCATTTCATGACCTTGAAGCCCTGGTAATGAAAAATCATTAGCAATATTTCTTTTTAGTCCTGTTAATACTTTTCTGTTTAACATTAAAGCAAGCATTATTGCAAAGTCTGCAACACAGTTTGGAGAATACTGAGCGTTACTAATTTTAATATTCAAGCTTTTGGCAGCCTCAACATCTATATTATTGTATCCGGCACTTCTGCTTGCTAGGTATTTAACACCAAGTTTAGACAAAGCTTCTAATACAGCTCTTGAACAATCACAGTTACCTAATACAGTTACACCTTCACTACCAGCTGCTTCATTTACAACATCTAGAGATAATTGATTATTGACATGTTTGATATCTAAATTAAGTTGATCTTCAAATTTATTGAAACTAACTCTTTCATCTGGTCGACTTGCAAAAGCCGTAACTTTAATTTTTTCTGACATTTTTATTCCTAATATGAACTGGCTTTAAATCCCAGTACAATTTATATTGTTTATTACCATCTAAAAGAATAGATGCTATTCCTAAAAAAGTGCTATAAGCATGGCTCGAAGGGGCATCTTATATTTCAATTGCATAGTCGTCAGCACTTAAAATCTTGAAGCCTTTAAAGAATACGTATTTGAAAACAAAACCTAAGATAATTGGTAATACCACGAACATAAGAATGGTAATTATCCAGTTACCTGCTGTGAAACCTACGATTCCTAGGTGGTTAAGAGGACCAATTAATCCACTGATACCAAAACCAGCACTCATTGGTGTTCCAACAATACCTAACATACCAGCCAAGATACCTAATACACCTGCACTACATATTAATGGGAGAGTCATTTTAGGATTTTCTAGGAAGTTAGCCATATGCAGTTTAGGAGAACCTAATATTGGAGCAAGTGAATTCCCCCAACCGTTCTTTTCAAAACCTGCAATACCAAGACCAAATGCAGCTGCACAAATACCTAAGTTAGCAGCACCTGCTCCGATTCCTGAAAGTGAAATTGCAAGAGCAATACCTACTGTTGAAATAGGGGATATGATTATTATGGCAAAACTCATTGATATTAAAGCACCCATTAAAATTGGCTGTAATGTTGTACACCATGCTATGAATTGACCAACACCACCTGTAATCATTGATACGTATGGTAGAGTGAATAAACCTATAAGGCCACTGATAGCAATGGTCAAAGTAGGGACTAAAATCATAGTATAGCTCTTTAGACGATCACCAAACCAAAGAAGAAGTAATGCAGCTATGGCTGCAGTAAGACCGGCATTGATTATATCACCAAGCCCTGCTAGAACCATTGAACCTTCGATTATTTTAATTGCTCCACTACCTATCATTGTTGAAATAGCAAGAGCAACAGAATGAATTGGTTTCATTTTAAACTGAGCAGCTATACAAAGACCCATAGCAAGAGCTGCAAATCTAGCAGCCATTCCTGTAATTAATACTATACTGGTAAAACCTAGTGCTTTACTAAGTTCTCCAAGGATAGCACTTGGAACAAGCGCAGCTACAATACCAATACTCATTCCTGTTAAAATCTTATTTGAAAAATCTTTTGCTTTCATAATAACTCCTTGTTGATAATTTTTTATCTGATTGGATAATAATATATATATATAATTATGTCAATAATTAAATATCGATAAAATAATAATTATTGTATATAATATTATTTCGTATTTTACTTATTTAAATTAGCGTAAATTTTTTATGGATTTAATTTTTGACCTAAAAAAAATAGGACGATTTGAATAAAAATTTATATAAATATAAAAAATTATCTACTAGAAGGAATTTTAATATTTGTTTCTGATATTTTTAATATTATCAAAACGTGCTAGTACTGTTACACGTTTTTGTACTACTAATATGTAAATTAGGTCTTATTTAATAACACTAATAGTATTATTTGAATGTCGTATATTTGCTTCCCTTGGGTTTATTAATACCTGTTTTTTTAAATTGATGCTGCTATATTAACTGCAAAGGGTACTATATATAATTTTTGAGCGCTTAAATTAATTAAAATAATAGCAAATAAATAGCAACTTAATAATAAGTGTTAAAATAGTAACAGTCTGTTAAAGAAAGTTTGTATGTAACATTTTATTGTTTGTATAATAGTGGAACTTTGTATCAAATAGAGTGGTATCAGCATTTTGGTTCGTAAATGATTCTTCAATCCTCAATACATTTATTTTATCCTTGAAAGTACATATAGATTCACATGATATATTTCTTTCCTACATAATTAAGTAATAATGTAATTCGTAGCTTTGTCTTCGTAAGCAATGACAGTAGCAGTGTTGCTATAGATTTTTCTTTTTGATAACTAACAATTAATGCAATCTTAGTTAGTAAAATGGAAAGACCTGCTGCAATTGTAACTTCTGCAAGTATTGTTGAACAAACTATTATATCTACCATTAATTTGTATCCTCCAGAATAATTACATACTTTATTGTAATATAAATAAATTCCAATTTTATGTGTTTTACATACATAAATGAACGCCTTTTCTAATAATAAATAACGAATAAATCATTGATTGATGGATACACTTCTTCTGTAAAAATCACATGATATTTTTATTTATTTATGCTATGTTTATATTATGGAAAATACTATGAGTTCTGAAAATACTCCTTTGAT
>CAYWGU010000209.1:0-4076 GCA_964457975.1 uncultured Spirochaetaceae bacterium
AATTCTTCAATACCTACAAGAAGATATGCCTGAGGAAGGCTTAGATGCCAAAATAGAACACCAATAAAAGCTAGGGGTACTCCAACAATCCAAATCGTTGTAAGTTCAAGGTACATTGTATATTTTGTATCACCACCTGCTCTTAGTAGTCCAACAATAGCTGCAATATTAAATGATACTAATGGCAGCTGGAAGGCTATCATAATCAATGATTTTATAGAAAGTTGATATACTGTTTCATCAATATTAAATAAGCTTACAAATATGGGTGAGATGAGCACTATTAATAATCCAACTAAAACCCCTGTAAAGATGCTAAATCGTAGTGAAATACTTGAATATATTTGAACCTCATGTTCCTTATTTGCACCAATTAATTGTCCAATAATTATTGCAACAGCGCCTGCATAACCTTGTATTAAAATTAAGAATAGGTTCTCAATTGTAGCTATTATTTGAACAGCTGCTAAAGCTTCTGTTCCAATTTTTGCATATGCTATTCGATAGCAAACAAAACCAAGTCCCCAAAAAATATCATTTATAATAACAGGTGTGGTTGTTTTGAAGAACTTCTTAGAAAATCTTTTATCAAATTTAAGGGAATTTTTCAAACTGAATCTAATGGGACAATCTTTTCGTTTATTTGTTACAATAATGAACAAACAAAGTTCAACAAGACGAGAAAGGGATGTTGAAATAGCACCACCTGCAATTCCAAGTTCTGGAAAAATTCCGATACCAAAGATAAGTAAGTAATTTCCAACAACATCTACTGAAAGGGAAATTAAAGATATTCTCAATGGTGTTTTAGTATCATTTGTAGATCGAAGACCTACTCCATACATGAATGAAATTCCTGTTAATACGTATGAAAAACCTACGAATCGGAGGTATGTGTTTCCGCCTTCAATTATTGCAGTTTCATGGGTAAATAGCTTCATTATGGTTTGAGGAAAAATTGTTGTATATATTGCAATTATGCCAGTGCAAAGAATTGTAAAGCTGATTGAAATTCCCAGTACTCTTTGTATGCCTTTATTGTTTTTAGCACCCCAATACTGTGAGATAAAAATACCAGCTCCTGCTGCGATTCCGTTCAGTAGCATTGTTATAATAAAAAAGAGTTGTGCAGCTACTCCAATGGCAGCAATGCTATCTGCTCCTAATTGTCCAATCATCAAAGTATCAACAAAGGAAACACCATTAACTAAAAAGGCTTGTAACATTATTGGTAATGCCAATGTTATTATTTTTTTTAGTATTGATATATTATTTGTTGGAATTTTCATACTGATTTATTACCATCATTCAGTCCATATAGTCAATTAGCAAAAAAAATATAAATCAAGTTCTAATAAGCTTTTATATAAAAAAAAGTGTTTAAAATATTTTAACTAGTTGCATTGCTTGGATTAATATTTATAATGATTATTATATATAAATAAATAAAAAAAGTGAGTTTTTTTAATGAAAGACATAATTGTAGTAGAACATAATCCCAAATGGGAAGACGAATATAACAAAGCAAAGAGTTTCTATGAGAAAATCATGAGTGATATTGATGTTGAAATTGTACATGTTGGAAGTACCTCAGTAAAAGATTTATGGGCAAAGCCTGTACTTGATATAGATATTATTGTTGATTGTGAAGAAGATAGTAAGAGAGCAATTAAGGCCTTGGTGAATATTGGATACATTCATGTTGGAAATAGAGGAATTCCTGGTCGCGAGGCCTTTACCTATGATGAAGAGAATTTTAATTTAAATTGGATGGAACACCACCTATACGTTTGCTTAAAAGGCAATGAGAATGTAATAAATCATCTATTGCTCAAAAAGCATTTAATTAAAAGTAAAAAGGATAGAGATGCTTATAGCAATCTGAAAAGAAAATTGGCTAAAAAATACCCCAATGATATTGATAGCTATGTTTATTATAAAACAGCATTAATTTTATCCTTTTTAAAAGAAGAAGGAATGAATATGGAAGAACTAAAAAGAATTGAAGAAGAAAATAATAATGATTAGATATTGTCTTTTATTAAATAGTGTTAGCTGACAATATTATATTCTTAATATTTTTTTATTGACATACCTGTTTATCAAGTAGATTATAAAGGAGTGAATATTAAGGAGGAATTTAATAATGGCTACGTTTAAAACTAATGATGATGTTGAGATTTATTATGAAATAAAGGGAGAAGGCCCTATTTTGTTTATGCTTGCCGGTTGGACATGTACAACAAAGTTCTGGAAAAAGAATGTAGATGAATTAGCTAAATCGTGTAAGGTTATTTGCATGGACATGAGGGCTCATGGAGAAAGTGAGAAGGTAATGCACAGTCATAGAATATCGAGATACGCCTTGGACGTTAAAAATTTATTTGATTATTTACACTTGGATGATGTAACTGTACTTGGTTGGTCCATGGGAGCTTCAATACTTTGGAGTTACATTGAATTATTTGGTAATTATAGACTAAAAGGGTTAATTTGTGTTGATCAATCTCCAGCTCAATATACTGGACCAGATTGGACTTGGGGTCAAAATGGTTGTTATGATGTTGAGATGTTCATTAGAACTTGTTATGACATCAAATATAATCCTCGAGGCTCTGCAGAGGGTTTGTGTTCTGCCTGCTTGAGCTATGAACCAAGTAAGGAAGAGGTAAAATTCTTAGCAGATGAAATATCAAAATGTCCACCTTATGCAAGAATTGAAATAATGAGAGATCATACCAATCTTGATTGGAGAGATTTTATTCCATATATTAAGTTACCAACACTTGTCTGTGTTGCTCGTCATAGCAAGGTCTTCCCTTATCAAGGAAGTGCGTGGGTAGGCGAGAATATTGATGGATCTGAAACAGTATTTTTTGAAAATTGTAGTCATATGTTATTCTGGGAAGAAAGTGAAAAGTTTAATGGAGTAGTTGGAGACTTTGTATCAAAAATTAATTAGTACAATCTTTAGGTGTTAGCAATTTGAGTATTGTTAGCACCTATGTTTTTGCTAATTAATATTGTAAGTTTAAGGTTGTATAAATTTAGAAATGAATCTTAAATTTTACGAAATGCTAATTAATTAATTATTGAATCAATAAAATCTTGCATACTTATCATTATTTCATTGAGAGCATTAATTGTATCTTCCAATCCAATGCACTCAAGTCTGTGACTATCAGTAAAAATAGGATAAAGCTTTATATTCTCCTCCTGATTTAGCTTGTTTATATCTAAGTCCTTGGAATACTTATCTGAAGTACCATGAATTATCAAATTCTTAAAGCAAGTTGATGGAAGAAATCCACCAAGATCTTTAGAAATACTTGCTGGAGTAATCCAAATTATACCATTTGTTATTTTTTTTATGAAGGATGATTTTAGTAGATTGAAAATAGTGGTTGTACCTAAAGATTTTCCAAGGAATAATATTTTATCATAATTTGTATTCTCCAAGAAAATTTGTATCGATTTAATGTCACTTTCAAAATGTTTATCTTGATCACCTTCATACATATTTAGAAAAATAGAATCTTTATTGTATGCAAAGTCAATCTTTAAAACATCTGTATTTTTAGCTTCCAAAATCTTTTGTGAATAATAAAAAAAAGGCATATCAAGGGAATATCCAAATCCAGAAATCATAACAGTTAGAGTTTTGCTATCTCTATCGATTAATTTAGCTACAGAATATGGGCTTAGTAATTTAAAATTTGTATTAATTTCCTGATTCATAATAAACTCCTTCTTGGTTGTACCAATACATGCTAGTACAAGAATATATGGAAGTAAATATAAAAACACACAAATATAAATTATGCTATAGGAAAGTATATTTCATCTATTAATTATGGTAAATGTTCTTTAGTGTGAACGGTGAGGGGAATTAATTGGGTAATTAATTCTCGGGAAATTGAAGAATGTTGATTAGGTATTAATTTAATTCTTGCAGATTTGAAAAAAGTAATTTAAAAAAATAAAACACATGAATAAACATGTGTAGAATTATTGGTAATTATAAGAGCGAAAGAAGGGATTTGAACCCTCGACATCCACCTTGGCAAGGTGGAGCT
>CAYWGU010000210.1:0-4033 GCA_964457975.1 uncultured Spirochaetaceae bacterium
TTCTTTCACATTTAAATTTACTTTATTCCAAATTTATCCATAACTTTAATTTTTAATTTTTCTTCTTCACTAAGTGATTTTACAGAAGGTGTTGTATCAACGGTTTTCATAGCTTTTCTTATCTTTGTAGTAGACAAAAGTGCATATTTTTTTGTGGTATTTAATTGTTCATGACCCAATATTCCACCAATAGTATCAATTCCTATTCCATTATTATAATAAGTAGTTGCCTTTGATCTCCTGAACATATGACTGTAAATTGGATCTGCTATAGTAGGCATTTGTTTTCTTGCCAAAGCAGCATATTTTTTTATAAATAATTGTGGAGTTCTTGATGATAATGGTTTTATTGTTCCACCAATAACTGTATAAAAGAGAAAATCAGTATTAGGGCTACTACTATTATGATATGCCAAATTATAGTTATTGATATGAGCTACAGTTTTATCACTTATTAGAATAGCACGTTGTTTTTTCCCTTTTCCATTAACTATGATATAAGATTTTCCTTTTTGTATATGAATGTCTGGAATCATTAAGTTAATAATCTCTGATAATCTACAAGCTGTTTCATATAATAAAATCATAAATGTTCTATCTCTAGTACCTTTTTTATCATTTAGTGGTTGGTTAAAAATACAATTACATTCTTCAGGTGTTAGAACTTGTCTAACTTCTTTTTTAGCTTTAACTTGTTTAATGGCCTTTATTTCTAAATAAACAGAAAGAAATTGAATATTTTCTTCACTGGCATATTTTAAATAAGTTTTTAATTCTGCCAATCGAGTATTTCTTGTTGTAGGTTTGTTATTTCGATTGATCCTTAAGTATTCTAAAAAATCACGTACAAATTTTGTATCACATTCAGAAAAGGTAAAGTGTGTTACAGATTCATTCTTTTCCTTGGTTATAAAATCTTTAAATATAGATAATGTATCACTCATTGATTCTATATAATTTGAACTGACTCCTATCTGTAATGGTAAATAGATAGTTAAGAACTTTAAAGTCAATGAAAAAAATAATGGTTCAGGTTTATTCATCTTCATACTTAATTACCTCAGGAATTTCTTCATTGTTTGCATTTACAAAATTTCTTACTCTTGGAGAACGATTTGCTAAAGAATGAAAATAGTAATAGGTTTCTTGAATTGTAGAATGACCAACATATTTTGATAAATATGGCAGCATAGCATTAATATCAACCGTTTCATCATTTTCAAATTCATTTATTTTATCTGTTAGAAAACAGTGTCGCAACGCATGAATTGTGGGAACTTTTCCTGTATGATTTGGATTTGATACGCTCCAGAAAAGGCGAAACCGCTCTTCGAGACCACCAGAAGAAATATGATTATTGGATTTTAAACCAGGGAAAAAATATTTCCTATTGGGTACTAATAATGATACTTTCTCATTGTATTTAATACATAGTAAACGAAAATCTTCTGCTAAATATACAATTCGTGATTTATTCTTAGAGTTGATAATTGTAATAATACCATTAATCAAATCAACATTATTTTTTTCAAGTAATGCTGCTTCAGAGCATCTCAATCCACAACAATAATAAAACCTGAAAATAATTGGATATTCAAATTTAAAATACTTTGCTCTTTCTATTATAGCTTTGTATGTATCAACGGTATTGAAAAATAAAACTAATTCTTCTTTTGTTGGCAAATAAGGTATTGTTTTATCAGGTCTTCCTAGATTATAAGAGACATATGCATCAAGACCAAGAGATAACATATATTTTGGAAGTGCATTTGTTCTTCTTACTCTTTCAATTCTAGCATTATTACTTTCATTGGACCTTCTTTTACTATATTCCAGCATAATTTCACGAGTTAGAGTACCATTATCAAGATTATTATTAATAAGAAATTCATCAAGTTGCTTCATACTTGATTCTTCACGCTTATAGTTATAACCATTTGCACGTTTTTCTTCTAACGAACCAATCATATATTTGCTCAATTTACTTTTGAATTCTGTCAAAATAATGCTCCTTTATATTCAATACCATTAAGATTGATAGCACAGTATCTCATCTTTTCAGAATTCAATGATAAATACTTATCTAGATTTGATTGATCTGATTGCCCTAAGATATCTGCTATTATTGAAGATGAAATATTTGAATTTGCAAGTTTGGACGCAAAAGTTCGGCGTAAGTCATGAAAAGTGGCTTTTTCGCCGCTTGAAACAACAGCTCTAGCTAATGCATTTTGGCAAGATATAGTAGATAGTTTTGAATATGGTACTTGGTTAGTGATAAAAACATATGAATCTTTACTTTCTGGCCTGATTTCATTCATATATTTTAACAGAAATGTCATTACTTCATTGGGTATTGGTAGAGTAAGTTGAATACCTGTTTTTTGTTGCATTATTGAAATTTCATTTTTTAATAAAGATATATTTTCAAATTTCAAATTTAATACATCGCATCTTCTAAAACCCATTTGTAAACCCAAACTAATTAAAGCATTATCTAAGATACCTGTTGGTGTAATATTCTTTTTGTATTCATTAATTGATGTAATTTGTTTATTTGATAGAATATGTACAAGACTTTCATGAGGAGCGCAATCACACGAAATAACTTGCTGATAGTAAATAGGGATATAATTATTATCTCCTAGAAACGCTAAAAATGATCGTACTCTGTAAGAATAACAATTTTTAGATTTTGGGTTTTTATGAATTTCTTGTAATTGGAAATCTTTAATAATTTGAGGAGTTAAATCTTGTATTTGTTGAAGTTCAATTCTTTCTAAGTAGTCTAAAAAGTTTCGACATACTGATTTATATTCAATAATTGTTGCTGGATTTAAACTTTTACCTTTTAAATATTGCAAAAATTGGTCTAAGAGAGGTTTACTCCATTCTGGTATAGTAAAAATACTTCTCTTTTTATTACAAATCATAGGTAATCTAGTAATGAGCTTACCTTTCATTATAGTTGAAAGTATTAATAAATTACGTCTTTTTACATCATAACTTTTTAATCTTAATGAATTACTGAAATAATCAAGCCATATATGTATAAGATTATCTGAAAAGAATAGGCTATTAATTTCAAGAAAAAGTTTAAAGGTTATAGTATCGTGAATAAAGATTTCAAAACTATAATGGCAATATTCATTTTTTACAAAAAAATCTTTTCCTATTTCTATAGCCAGATTTATTTTATCAAGATCCGTTCTTAATAATTTTTTTGAATTTGTATGATATTTATTAAAAGGAATTCTATCTTTTGGAGAAATTTCATTCAAATAAAGTAAGTTATTGGAATAATATTGATTTATTGGTAAATCTAATGTTAAATAGGTATATTTTTTTTCTTTTAGAAATTTTAAAAATTTTCTAACTGAAACCCAAGCATCATGCCCTTTGCAGTTATCTGGTTCACTTTTTTTGAAATTCCTAATTAATTGATGAGTAAATTGATTATAGTGACAGATATCATTCTGATGGCAATATCTTAGAAAAAGTAAAATTCCTGATTTGTATCCAAGCCATGTAGCTACTGTACATTTAGTTAATTCGTATCTTTTAAATTCTATAAATAATAACTTTAAAAAAGGAGAAAGTTTGTTTTGTGGTAAGTTATCTTCATAACTAAATCTTAATTTAGTAGCTTGCCCAGTAGTAAAAATATCATCTATTAAGTACAAACATTGACGATATTGTCTATACAAGTATAAAGGCCAATCATCTTTATATAACGAAAGCCATTTTAAAACAATTCCTTTAGAGTATGCTAAATTATTATTCTGCATATAGGATCTAAATTTCTGACTTCCATTTAATAAACTACGTATGTAACGGCAACTCTTAATGTTATTAGTTAGAAATTGATTTGCTTTAAGAACTGAATCATCATATTTTTCATACATTTCAATTCTCCCATAAATCTATTATACACCTATAATTATGAAAAATGAAGTAATAGTATAGGAAAAATAATTTTGTCAATTTTAATGTGAAAGAATATCTAGAAAATCATTGATTAAGCGTTTCAATT